>CAYHAX010000023.1:0-5009 GCA_964354695.1 uncultured Dehalococcoidia bacterium | reverse complement strand
GCCAGGGCACCCACTCCGGGTCGGGAGGAATCCAGAGTTTTCATAGTTACAATGAAGCCCAAGCCCTCCTTGCCCAGCAGGTTCTCCTTGGGTACACGGCAGTTGTGGAACACAAGCTCACGGGTGTCGGAACAGCGTATGCCCAGCTTCTTCTCTTTCTTGCCGAAGGTGAATCCGGGCGTGTCCTTTTCCACGATGAAGGCGCTGGCTCCGCGGCTGCCCTTCTTGGGGTCGGTGAGCGCGATGACAGTATATATCTCAGCCTCGCCCCCGTTGGTGAGGAACTGCTTGGTGCCGTTGAGTACATACTCGTCGCCTTCTCGCTTGGCGGTAGTCTTGATGTTCCCTGCATCGCTGCCAGCGCTGGACTCAGTGAGTCCGAAGGCAGTGAGTCTGGAACCGCTGGCTATGGCAGGCAGGTATTTCTGTTTTTGCGCTTCGCTCGCATACAGGAGTATGGGGGAAGCGCCCAGAGCACAGGCAGCGTAGGTGAGTGAGACGCCGGCGCAGGCGCGAGCCAGCTCCTCGACAGCGAGGACGAGGGCGAAGCTGCCCTCGCCCAGCCCCTCGTACTGCTCGGGGATGAACACTCTAAAAAGGTCAGCGTTGGCGATGTCCTTGATTAGCTCCCAGGGGAACTGCTCCTTTTCGTCCAACTCGGCGCGCACGGGCATGATTCTTTCCTCGGCAAGCCTCCGAGCTATGCTTTTTATCATCTTCTGTTGTTCGGTTAAAAAGTATTCCAAGGTAGCTCTCCTTATCTGATTTTGTAGTTGCCTCCGCCTTAGCCGGATCAGGCAAGGAGCCCAATATATTGGGCAACTACATTTCAACAATCTCTTTTGAGATAATAGACTACATTTTAGCGAATTTTTGGAAGTTGGCAACCCACATAGGGAAATTCTAAATCCTAATTTCTAAGCTCTAAAAATATTGAAATTCATTTAGAATGTCGGATTTAGAGTTTAGGATTTTTGCCCGTGAGCTTTTTAGCTGCTATGAAGGTGTTCCACAATGTCCTGTCCCTGTTTTACCATGCGGTCGATGATTTGTTTGACAGATGGTATGTCGTCAATCAGTCCTACCACGGGACCGCAGGCGACGACTCCCGCATCAACATCGCCTTCGAAAATCACCTTCTGCAGCGCCTCGCCGCCGATGTAGGTGAGAAGCTCAAAGATATCGGCGCCCCTCTTTTCCATCTCCAGCACCTTCATCGCTGCCTCGTTTCGGCGCACCCGGTAAGCCCTGTTCATGGAGCGCTCTACATGGACGGTGTCGGTTGCCTCGGTCTGGACGAGCCATTCCTTGAACCTGTCGCAGGCAGGACACTCCTGGGATGCCATGAGCCGTGTGCCTATCTGGACACCGCTCGCACCCAGTGCCAGAGCAGCCACGAAGCCACGCCCATCTCCGACGCCTCCGGCAGCTATCACAGGTATCTTCAGTGAGTCCACCGCCAGAGGAATCATTATTGAAAGCGGCAGGTCGTCGAGTCCGGTGTGACCTGCAGCATCGTAACCCACCAGGGTAACAGCGTCGACTCCGATGCGCTCTGCCGTCTCGGCATGTCTGACTGCGGCGCACTTGTGCAGCACTGTCACGCCTTTCCTTTTGAGTCGCCCCACAAACTGCTCGGGGTTGAGGGCAGCAGTCTCAATGACGTTGACGCCCTCTTCGATAACCACGTCCATGTCCTGCTCTATCTTGCGCGGGTCGCGGTGGATGAGCGCGATGTTGACGCCGAAGGGCTTCTTTGTAAGTTTGCGGCAGAGGCGGATTTCATTTATCAATTCCTCTCGCGAGAAGGTAACTGCAGAGATAAGCCCGAATCCACCGGCATTGGAGACGGCTGCTGCCAGCTTCCCTCCGCTCAGATAAGCCATCGCCCCGCCGATTATGGGATACTTAACGCCCAGTAGCTCCGTTAGCCTGGTCTTGAACATGCAACTCCTTCCTTGACTAGCCTTGGCAAGTTTAAGAGTATCATTGAAAGGATAGATAAGTCAACAGATTGTGAGTAGGGGCACGGCATGCCGTGCCCCTACGGTAACTGCAGATTGAAACTCAAATCTCTTTCCTATATAATCTTGCGTATGACTAAATCGAAGACTGCACTTAGAACGCACTACTGTGGTGAGTTACGCAAAGAGCATGTCGGTCAGACGGTTACCATCGCTGGATGGGTCAACCGTCGCCGCGACCACGGGAAACTTATTTTCATAGACCTGCGCGATAGGGAAGGGATTGCCCAGGTGGTGTTCAATCCCGAGGTGTCAGCCAGGGCGCACTCAATCGCCTGCGAGTTGAGAGGGGAGTATGTGGTCAGGGCAAAGGGCAAGGTACAGCCACGACCCAAAGGTACGGAGAACCCCAGGCTGGCTACAGGAGAGGTTGAGCTCATCGTCGAAGAGGCTGAGCTGCTCAACAGAGCCAAGACGCCGCCATTTTACATAAATGAAGAGGTTGAGGTGGATGAGGCGCTCCGTCTCAAGTATCGCTACCTGGACCTCAGACGCGAGCGTATGCAGCGCAACATAATCCTGCGGCATAAGGTGGTCAAGTTCATGCGCGACTTCCTCGACGCCAAGGGTTTCCTCGAGATTGAGACGCCTATCATGATAAAGAGCACTCCGGAAGGGGCGCGGGACTACCTAGTGCCCAGCCGGATACACCCCGGCAAATTCTACGCTTTGCCTCAATCGCCTCAGCAACTGAAGCAGTTGCTCATGGTGTCTGGGTACGACAAGTATTTCCAGATAGCCCGCTGCTTCCGCGACGAGGATTTGAGGGCTGACCGCCAGCCTGAGTTCACCCAGCTTGACCTCGAGATGAGCTTCATAGATGAGGAGGATGTGCTCAATCTGATGGAGGAGCTTTTCACCTCGCTGGTGGAGACCGTAACGCCCCAGTTCAAAATCATAAAGCCCTTCCCCCGCCTCTCCTGGACTGAGGTCATGGAGAGGTACGGCAGCGATAAACCCGATTTGAGGTTCGGGTTGGAGCTTGCTGACCTCTCGGACATCTTCGCTGGCAGCGAGTTCGCTGTCTTCCGTGCAGTGTTAGGCGAGGGGGGAAAGATAAAGGGTTTCGCTACCCCTGGCTGTGCAACTTACACGCGAAGCCAGCTTGGCGAGCTGACCGACTTTGTACGAACTCGGGGAGCCAAGGGACTGGTCACCATGGCTCTCGACGGGAAGCCCGAGGAGAAAATCTCAGACTTGGCTCCGGATAAGGTTCGCTCGGTCATAGCCAAGTTCATCAAACCAGAGCAGATGGTGGAGATAGCCAAACGATTGAAAGCAAAAATGGGCGACCTCTTGCTCATCGTCGCTGACAAGCCCAAGGTGGTGGACGCCGTTCTGAGCGCCCTCCGCACAGAGATGGCGCAGCGATTGAAGCTGGCAGACCCCAACCTTCTGGCGTTTGCGTTTATACTGGATTTCCCGTTGTTCGAGTGGAATGAGGAGGAGAAGCGCTGGGATTCTATGCATCATCCCTTCACCTCTCCTCACACCGAGGATATGCCGCTGCTGGATACCGACCCGGGGAAAGTGCGTGCCAGGCACTACGATTTTGTGTGCAATGGCTCCGAGGTCTCCAGTGGCTCCATCAGGATTCACAACAGGGAACTTCAGGAAAAGGTTTTTCAGATTCTGGGCTATAGCAAGGAGGACACGCAGGCTAAGTTCGGAGGTCTTCTGGAGGCTCTGGAGTGCGGTGCCCCGCCTCACGGAGGCATAGCTCCGGGGATAGACCGCTTGATGATGCTGCTCACAGGTGAGAGCAATATCAGGGAGGTCATCGCCTTCCCCAAGAATCAGAACGCCGTTGACCTCATGTTCGATTCCCCCTCGACTGTTCCACCGGCGCAGCTCAAAGAATTGCACCTCAAAATCGATGAGACTGTTCAGTGATGGGGGAGTCCAGAGGGGCGAAGCCCCTTTAAAATTCAAATATCAAAATGCAAATTGAAAAGTGGAAAAAATCTGAGGACTCAGCTAATAAGGAAAGCTGATGGCCAGTCAATGACTTGTGAGGCTGGCTCGTAGTATAATGGAGATAAGATGAAGGCAACAACAGAGAAAATCGAAGGAAGCAGGGTAGTTCTCAACATCGAGACCGATAACGAGGAGATGGAGAAATCCCTGGAGAAAGCCTATCGTCGCCTTGCGGCGAAGACGGCGGTGCCTGGATTCCGCAAGGGCAAGGCTCCACGTCCCATGCTGGAGAGGTATCTGGGAAGAGAAGCACTGGTGGAGGAGGCTGCAAACCTCCTGTTAGTGGAAACCTACGATAAGGCTATCGAGGAACACAAGGTGGAGGCTATCGCTCGCCCTGAAGTGGAGGTCATCCAGATAGAGCCCCTGTCATTCAAAGCCACCGTGCCGGTGCGCCCTACTGTAGAGTTGGGCGACTACCACGATATCAAGTTCGTTCCGGAGCAGGTTGAGATTACGGAGGAAGAGGTGAATGAGGCTCTGGAGCGGCTGCGCAATATGCGGTCTACCTGGGAGCCAGTGGAGCGAGAGGCGAAGTTAGACGATTTGCTCAACATAGATGTGGAGGGCACTGCCCAGGACAAGGTAGTTGTCAGCGAGAAGGGCGGATGGTACGTTATCTCCGCAAACCCCAACGCGCCCTTCCCTGGCTTCTCGAAGGAGCTTGAGTGTGCCAAGAAGGACGAGGAGCGGGCATTCACTCTGAAGCTGCCTGAAAGCTTCAAGGAGAGTGCCGGGCAGGACTGCAGTTTCAAAGTAAAAGTCAATGAGGTCAAGCAAAGGAATCTTCCCAATCTGGATGATGAGTTCGCCAAGAGCCTGGGCAAGGGTGTGGATACCCTGGATGTGCTCAAAGAGCGGATTAAGGCTGACCTGAAATCAGCGAAGGAGCGGCTGGCGAGGGGCAGGCTGGAGGACAAAGCCATAGATGCCCTGGTCGCCATCTCCCGCCTCGAATACCCTGATATCATGGTGCAGAATGAGATAGACCACCTCATAGAGGAGCGC
>CAYHAX010000022.1:0-6768 GCA_964354695.1 uncultured Dehalococcoidia bacterium | reverse complement strand
ACTTAGACCAGAGAGAGAGGTCTCCTTGACCACCACGTCCCCACGCCCCCTCAGCTTCTCCTCGAGCCGCTGAGCCACCCTGCAACCTACAGCGTCATCGCTAAGGATGGGATTGCCTATCCCCAGTATCAACGTCTTCATGTCACACCCATTCCCTTTCAAACAGGCTACTCTCCACAGCACTCGTTGTCAAGAAATTGTACAGCCCCACTGAGTTGGTTATAATAGCCTTACCGAAAACCACGGTGTGCCCTGACCAGCCCCACTGTATATCATGTATCATGATATTAAACTATGAAGGCGAATAACCTTGACAGAAAATGGTATAATCCAACTACTGATTATCTATCTCGCTCAAGTATGACTCAGGGGGCTATTGCCCCCGCTGCTCGTGTTAAGCAGGAGGGGTTCGCCTCCCTATTTTTTCACTCTGCTCCTCATCAGGAGCAGACCTATTTGACGGGCATATGCGCAATCAAGTAGAAGCACATTTGTGCCGTCCTCAAAAAAAGACGAGGGCTGGGGCTGTATCCAGCTATCTCAGTGAAGGCAACTCGCACTTTATCTGCTCCACTTCCAGTGCTGAGTGTCTTGCAGAATCACATTACGCTACTATTCATATCAATAAATTTGAAGGGTGGCGAGGGGAAGAGAGCTGGAATGGAGATTCAATATGTCGGACAAGCAGAAACACGAAGTCCCGCTGAGCATCTACCGTGTCCTTGACCTAGCCGACGGTAAGGGACTCTATGGGACAAGGTTACTGGGCGAACTAGGGGCTGATGTCATCAAGATCGAGCCACCTCATGGAGCACCCGAGCGTAACATCCCTCCCTTTGTCAGTGATATCCCTCATCCGGAGCGCAGCCTCTACTGGCTCTACCGAAACACCAGCAAGAGAGGCATAACCCTTAATCTCGATTCATCCCTTGGTCGGGACCTCTTCAAGAAGCTGGTGAAGACAGCGGATATCCTATTTGAAACCTTCCCCCCTGGACACATGGAAAGCTTGGGGCTGAGCTATCGGGCGCTTAGTGAGATAAACCCTGGCCTCATTATGGTATCTATCACAGACTTCGGTCAGAGCGGCCTCCATGCTCACTACAAGGGTAGCGATATTGTCAATCTGGCTTTGAGCGGGTCGACAATGCCTTGCGGCCTTCCCGATAGGCCTCCATGTACTGCACCGGGCAGTCTCGCCTGTGATATTGGTGCCATCTATGGCGCGATGGGAGCTATGTTAGCCCTATTCAATCGCGGTGCCGCAGGTCGCGGTCAGTATGTAGATATATCAGTGCAGGAAGCAGCCATAGATGGCATGATCCCTTGGATGATACCCGGATATTCGCTCTGTGTCGCTAACGGAACTATCGCTGGGTTTCGCATGAGGTGGCGTATGGGTCCTCTGCTTACCATCCCCTGTAAGGATGGTTACTTCACTTTCAATGTAATGACTGAGAAACATCGACAAGGCTTCCTGGAATTGATGGGCCGTCCCCCAGCCTTGGTAGAATGGGTAAAGAACACGCCAGTCTCTGAAATGTTAGTGAGGATGATGGAGTTCATCGAGCTGTGCACACCTTACTTCAAAGAGTACACGCAGCAGGAGCTGTTTATTCGTGGTCAGGAGCTAGGTGTGCCTACCTGCCCAATCTACTATCTAAATCAATTCGTGGAAGACCGCCATATAAAGGCCCGCGGTTTCTTTACAGAGGTAAAGCACCCTGAGGTAGGAAGCGCCCTTTATCCCGGGGTACCCTTCAAGATGACAGAGACTTCCCCTGCCATCAGGTGTCCAGCCCCTACTATGGGGCAACATAATATTGAGATCTGGTGCGACGAGATGGGCTTGTCCCGAGACGAACTGGTGGCTTTGAGAGGGGCCGGCGTCATCTAGAGAACTAAGACCTTTATAGAAGAGGAGATTAATGTGGCAAAGGCAATTCTGGAAGGCATAAGGGTTATAGAGTTCGGCACCGGTGCCGCCATGCCTGATATTGGCTATGTGCTGGGTTCATTTGGGGCGGATGTCATCCATGTGGAAGGCAAGAATGCACATGACTATATGAGGAATCTCACAGCCACGGGAAATATCAACGACAATCCCGGATTTAATGATTCTAATCGATATAAGCGTGGTGTTGTGATAAACCTCAAGGAAATGAAAGGCAAAGAGCTTGCGAAAGAACTCATCAAGAAATGCGATATAGCGCTGGAAAACTTCCGAGCCGATGTCATGGGCAAATGGGGGCTTGACTACGAAAGCGTGCGCAAAGTCAAGCCCGATATAATCTATCTCAGCACCCAAGGATGGGGTGGTGGTGGCCCCTATTCAAACTACACCAGCTACGGCCCCCATGCGCCCTCTGCAGGTGGCCTCCTATACATGTGGAACTACTTCGATGTCGACCACCCTGGGGGCGTTGCTCTCAACCATCCGGATCATATCTCTGCGAAGTTGGGTATTATTCCCCTGCTTGCCGCTTTAGACCATCGCCGTCGCACCGGAAAAGGGCAGCACATCGACTTGGCCCAGGTTGAGGTAGGTGCTGGACTTATAGGGGATAGTTACTTGGAGTACACTTTCGATAAACGGCACCCGCTCCCGATGGGCAATCGCAACCCACGAGCTGCCCCTCATGGAATCTATAAATGCAAGGGCACTGTTCAGTACGCCGATTCTACACCCCCTGTAGAAGATCGTTGGATTGCTATCTCCGTCTTCACCGAGGAGGAATGGGATGATTTATGCAGGGCTATCGGTGCACCTGCATGGACCAAGAGCCCTAGGTTTGCTACCCTGCTCGATAGAAAAGAGAACGAGGACGAACTGGACCGTCTGGTTGAAGAATGGACGCGTACGCAGGATCCTTGGGATGCAATGAAGATACTTCAGCAAGCAGGAGTATCGGCAGGAGTGGTTAGCTGGCCCGACGACCTGATTTTCCGCGACCCACACCTGAAAGCCAGAGGCTTCATTATTGAGCTTGAGCATCCCGCCGCAGGCAAAACCCACCATGTCAGCCAGCCCATTAGGCTGTCAGAAACCCCGGCTCTTCCCAGCACTCCAGCTCCTATGTTTGATCAACATACTGACGAAGTCTTGCACGATATCTTGGAAATATCTGAGGAGGAAATTAAGAAGCTACGAGATGAAGGCGCTATAGGCGCTTGAACTTGTGGGGAGGTAAGGAGTTCGTAAGAAAGTAGCCAACAAGTTGATCAGTCTAGGGTAGTACGTTTGTCGAAGTAAAAGAGTTTGTAAGGGAGGAAAATGGTAAAGAACGCTCTTCGAACCAGGCTGTGTGACATGCTGGACATCAAATATCCCATAATTCTAGCTGGAATGGGCGGTATGGGAGGTCCTACCTCTGGGCCGGAGCTTGTAGCAGCAGTATCCAATGCAGGCGGCCTGGGGATACTGGGCTGCGCTTTCCTGTCACCTCGTAAAATCGATGAAATGATAAGGAAAACGAAAAGCCTGACCGACAAACCATTTGGGGTGGATACGATAATACCGCCTGAGGTTCCTCAAACAGGCACCACGGCTGAATTTCAAGCTGAATTGCCTTCGGTTGCTACAGATGAGCCCGATGTCATTGAGAAGCTGAGAAAGGAACTAGGAGTACCTGTGCCCAGCGGCGGCAAAGGATATCTTTCTGACATGGCCGAAGACGCAGTTTGGTCCCAGGAAGCATTCAAGGAGCAGGTCGAGGTTATTATCGAACACAGAGTTCCTGTATGGGCGGCGGCATTGGGAGACCCGGCGCCTTACGCCAAGGAGTGCCACGCCAAAGGCATTAAAATAATCGGCGTAGTCGCAAGCGTGAGGGGAGCTCGTCGCCTGGTCAGAAGCGGAGCGGACATTATCGTAGCTTCGGGAACAGAATCCGGAGGTCACAACAGCAGGATAGGCACGATAGTTCTAATACCACAGGTGGTGGATGCTGTTTCGCCGGTTCCTGTAGTGGCCGGGGGAGGGATAGGCGATGGCAGAGGGCTTGTGGCAGCGCTGGCGCTGGGGGCTGTCGGAGTGTGGTGTGGCACCGTTTTCCTCGGTACTCACGAGGCTATTTACGAGGACTATCATAAGCAGAAGATACTGGAAAGCACCGAGGATGACACAATGGTGTCGAAAGTGATAACAGGCAAGCAGGCAAGATATCTGAAAAACAGGCTGATTGCTGCCTGGGATAAAGCGGGATTGCCCACATTGCCCATGCCCATGCAATCTATCTCTATCATACCTATATTGGACGGTGCATACGAGGCAAAGATGGCAGATATAGTGCCCGCACCAGCGGGTCAAATAGTAGGGATGATTAAGGAGCTGAAGCCTGCAAAGCAGGTGGTCGAAGAAATGGTGGCAGTAGCCCTGCAAGTCCTTGACAGACTCCCATCTGCAAAACCTGCTTCAAGACGAAGGGGTCCTCAGTAAGAGGCAAGTGTTGGAACATTGACAGAGGCTACGGGTTTTGGTATCTTATGTAGCACTCTGACCGAAAAGTAGCGTTATGTCTTCTTCTATGCTATCTGGTGAGTTCCTGCTAGGCTTTCTCGAAAGCTATCCCGCCGCTGCCAGTGTGTTTGAGCTAGACGGCACCATGGTGTTCGTCAATCAACGCGGCTGTGGCTTCGCCAATAAATCTAAGAAAGAGCTAATCGGCAAGCACGTTCAGGATTTCGTAGCCGACCGTACGTTTGCAGAGTCCATCATCGCCCAGATCATATCCAAGGGATATTTAGAAACCGAACTCAGCATTAACCAGAGCAATGGCGATGTTGTAGGCATCAGGCTTACCGGTGTTCTTGTCAAAAACAGCAAGGGCAAGCCTATGGGGGTTGTGGGAATGGCAGGCGGAACCAACATCGCGTTCGGCAACGGCAGCAAGATAGCGCAAGCTGTGCAACGCATACTCAGTCAATTCCCGGAGACCCGAATGTTGACTGTCGAGGAGGTTGCCAACGAGCTAAGGGTGAGCAAAGAGACTGTGCGCCGCTGGGTGAGGAACGGTAGACTGCCGTGTATCAAGCTCCCCCGTGGTATCCGCATACCTAGTGAGGTAATTAAGGATTTTATACGTACGAATCTTCAACAGGAAGGCGAAAAAGGACAACGTACCCTGAGAATCAAATAGACCGGGTTCACAACAGCTAAGAAGTAGCTTCGACCTGAAAAAGAATAGACTGGCACAAGAAAATTGCTCTGGTATAACATATGAATGACCGAGCAGAGCGCAAACGCCTCCGCGGTTCAAGCTGGTACTGAAGTAGCAGCACAGTTGAGGGCTAACCCGAAGTCACTGGCCCGGATGCAGGGACAGCAGCCCTCCTAAAGAATACTTCTCAGGAGAATCAATCTCCATGGCGCCTCCACTGACCGGGATAAAGATTTTGGACCTATCTCGAATAGGGCCGGGGCCTTACTGCACGATGCTTCTGGCTGATCTCGGTGCAGAGGTAATCAAAATCGAGCAAACCGGGTTTGGCATTATCCCTTTGCCAGTCGATGAGGAAACATGGGCTGCCTATTATGCCATAGACCGCAACAAGAAAAGCATAGTCCTTAACCTCAAGATGAAGGAGGCTCGTCAGGTCTTCTATGAGATGGCGAAATCAGCCGACGTCGTCCTCGAGGGCTTCAGGCCAGGGGTGGCCGGACGACTCAAGCTTGACTATAAGACCATGCGGAAAATAAATCCAAGGATAGTCTATTGTTCTCTAACAGGCTATGGACAGGATGGACCATATCGTGACCTGCCTGGCCACGATATCAACTACATCTCGGTGGCTGGTGCCCTTAATGCCCTGGCCATCAGGAATGGTCAGCCGGCTGTCCCGCTCAACCTGGTAGGTGACTACGCCGGAGGAGGGCTACAAGCTGCCTTCAGCATAGTGGTGGCTCTCCTTGCCAGGGAGAAAACCGGTAAAGGGCAGCTTATCGATGTATCTATGGTTGATGGTATAATCTCGATGTTAAGCTGGGAGGCCTCGTTGTTATTTGCTGGCGGTGGTGTACCCAAATGGGGTGATACGCCGTTAACCGGGTCGGTTCCCTGCGGCTGTGTCTATAAGACTAAGGGCGGAGGATTTATCAGTCTGGGCTGCTTCGAGGTCAAGTTCTGGGAAAATCTGTGCCAGGCACTGGGTCGAGAGGACCTTATCCCCTATCAGTTTGCTACAGGAGACGAAAAGGGCAAGGTTGTTTCCCAACTGGCCAAAATCTTTTTGACTAAAACTAAGAGTGAATGGTTTCAGCTTCTTGCGCCCAAGGACATTCCTATTACCCCGGTTTATAACATTGACGAGGTCTTCTCCGACCCACATGTACTTCATCGTCAAATGGTAGAGGAGGTTAATCATCCCAGGCTGGGGAAAGTCAAGCAAGTTGGAATCCCGACGAAGTTTTCTCTTACGCCTGGCAAGATAAAAACCACAGCTCCACTCCCTGGACAACATACAGAGGAAGTTCTGAATAATTTAGGTTATTCCCAGAACAAAATTAAGAGGCTGAAGACGATAGCAGCAGTTGGTTAAACATCATGGTATCTAAGAGTGCGTAAGGGCACTCTGAGAATAAAAGCTAAGGAGGTAAGGTTACATGGCTCTAAGCGAGAAGGATAGGTCGTTGATCGGAAGAGAATCAGCGCCTATCTATGCCCCGGATGAGGTGTGCAAGCCTATGATCAGGCACTGGGTGGAAGCTGTGGAGGATGCAAATCCCCTGTACACTGATGAGGAGTATGCCCGAGGCAGCAAGTATGGGGG
>CAYHAX010000021.1:0-11009 GCA_964354695.1 uncultured Dehalococcoidia bacterium | reverse complement strand
TGTTATTGAAGTAAACGAAGCATTTGCCGCAATGCCATTGGTTTCGACCAAAGTGCTGGCAGACGGAAATGAAGCTAAATGGCAGGAACTGATGAAAAAGACTAACCCCAACGGTGGTGCTATAGCGATTGGCCATCCAGTTGGAGCAAGCGGGGCTCGTATCTTAATGACAATGATGTATGAATTACGAAGAAGGGGTGGTGGCATAGGCGCATGCGGCATCTGTGGAGGCTTAGCGCAAGGCGATGCCGCTGTAATTAGAGTGGACTAGAGCGATTTTCTTCAGTATGTAATAGTTGATTATCTCGTCGAGATTGTCTGCTTCGCTTCCTGTGCAGCACCTCGAATATTGCATATCAAAGCAACCAGAGATATTGAGGTACTGAAAGTCCCGATAGAAAATCTCAATCGGCCACCTTACTCAGAACTCGTGAGAATGACCCACGATTGAATGCACCTATGATTTCTTACCTTCTCACTCTTTTCGACGGCTGTGCACTTCCTGAGGGAGCGGCCGCCGTGGTGCTCACCAAACCCGATATAGCGAAAAGTCTGGTGGGTAACAATTTCGCCACCATAATAGGAATACCAGACTAAAAGTTTAATGCTATAGCGATTTATTTGCTCCATCAAATAGGGGAGGAATATGAATAAAACGAAACGAAACGCGGACCTCAAACACCGTCGCAAACGCAAGAAGCAAGAGGAAAAGAGAAAGGCTCTGAAAGCGGTGAAATAAAGGCAGCTAAAACAAGTAGCGGGCTCAGCTTAAGTAGGGGGCAGGCTAGGATGCCAGAGCTGGCAGTGCTGGTACAGGCGCTTACGAACCCCAAGGCATATCCTCATAATCCCAAAACAATCGAACTGGTACAGACCCAGATATCTTTTGTCTTTCTGGCCGGGGATTACGTTTACAAGGTGAAGAAGCCTGTGGACTTCGGGTTTCTTGACTTCACCACCCTGAAGAAGCGGCGCTTCTATTGCCAGCAAGAGGTGATACTCAACAAACGCCTTTGCCCGGATTTTTACCTCGGAGTAGTGTCCATAACACAGGAAAGTAAGGGCTTTCGTGTCGAAGGTAATGGCACGGCTGTCGAATATGCAGTGAAAATGCGTCCCCTACCCTACGAGCGGATGATGGACAAGCTGCTCCAGCAAAACAAAGTGACACCGAAGATGCTGGAACAAGTTGCCCAAAGACTGGTGGAGTTTCACCGCGAGGCAGAACTAAGCAAGCAGCTCGCCACTATCGGCGGTCTGGAAACAGTAGCGAAGAACGCCGAGGAGAACTTCGTCCAGGTCAAGAGTTATGTCAACCAAACCGTAACCCGGAAGCAGTACGACAGGATAAGCGATTACACACATTATTACCTGAAGAAAAACGAAAGGCTATTCGCCAAGAGGGTGAAAGAGGGCAGGATAAGGGACTGCCACGGTGATTTGCACGCAGCACATATATGTTTCATAGATGGCATTTGTATTTTCGACTGCATAGAGTTCAACGACAGGTTCAGATACATAGACGTTGCCAGCGAGATCGCATTCCTGGCTATGGACTTAGATTTCCATGGACACGCCGAGCTTGCGAGGCATTTCGTTGACGCCTATGTGAAAGCATCGGGAGACAAAGAACTGCTGAAGCTGCTCAACTTCTACAAATGCTATCGCGCCTATGTTAGAGGCAAGGTGGAGGGATTCCATCTCGACGACCCGCACATCTCAAAAGACCAGAAGGAAAATAAGCTGTCTGTTGCCAAGCGGTATTTCGAGCTGGCAGAATCGTATATAGCGTAGTTGCCCAATTTATCGGTCAGTGCTGGTGGGGGTGACGAGAATGAGAGAGCCGTTCGCCAAATTTGTGAAAGCTAATTTGAAGCCTGATATACTAATGATTACCTGTGGGTTGCCTGCCTCCTGGAAGACCGAGACCAGCGAGGAGGTAGCTAAGATAAAGGGCTACACTATCGTGCGAACCGACCTCATCAGAAAAGAGGTACTGAAGGGGGAGGACATTTTCGACGAGAAGGTAGCCTCGAATATGGATAAACGGATGGCGGTATACGATGAGACCTTCCGGCAGGCGGAGGAGCTCCTCAAGAAAGGCAAAGGCATAATAATAGATGCCACTTTCATCACGCAGTCGTTGAGAAGGCGCGCAGCTGCCTTGGCAGCAAAGTACAAGTGCACATTCGTCATCCTGCACACGCAGTGTCCCAAAGAGGTATCACTTGCTCGCATAGCGAGACGCAGTAAAGAGAAATACGAGTCGAACGCCTTGACCGAGCAAGCCTATGTAAACAACGAGAAGAAGTTCGAGAAGGTAGAACTGGATGACCTGAAGCGGTTGAATCCCAATCTTGACATCGTCCACCTTATTGTCGATACTACGCACGACCCGCCCAATGATTGGTACATCATCGACGTAGAGAAGAGATAATAATTTTATTAAACGCAGAGAGCGCAGGGATGAAAATAGACCTGCAAGTACATACTAAGACCGGTTCGGATGGCAATCTGCCTGTGGAAGAGGTCTTGAAAGAGGCGAAGAGAAGGAATATCGAGTTGCTCTCTGTAACCGACCACGACTCTTTAGTTGCTCAGGCGAAAGCGATAGAGCTATCCCGACACTATAAGATTCCCTACATCACCGGCGTGGAATTGAATGTTGCCTTTGAATACCACCCTGTAGGAGACAAAAGCAAGTCTGTTTCGCTGGACTTCCTGGGTTACCAGTACGATATTGATAACCAAGAACTCAAAAACAAGCTACAGTTGATGAGGGAGCACAGGGAAGCGAGAGCGCGCAATATTCTGGAGAAATTGAATGCTGAGTTCGATAAACAGGGCATCGCTAGATTCACAGAGAAAGACCTGGAGAATATACAGGCAACCGTCGACGGCGCATTCGGCAGACCTCACATAGCTAATTATTTGGTCAAGCAAGGAATAGTGAGGAATAAGCAGGAGGCTTTCGACAAGTATCTGGTGAAGTGCGATGCCCCCAAGTATCCTCTCACTCTCGCTGAGGCATCGAGGTTAATCAGAAACGCAGGAGGCAGACTCGTATTTGCCCACCCCAACGACCCCGATGGCACTTCCCTGGTAACCATAACACGCGACCTAGAGCAACAAACCAGGGTCATCGAGAAATACATGCTTGAATACCTCGACGGTTTGGAGTGCTGGTACCCCAGACATGATAAGAAGACCATCTCTCATTTCCTGGAGTTCGCCAAGAAACGCAAGCTGATTGCGACCGGAGGCAGCGATTGCCATCAAAACCCCATCATCATGGGCACCCTTAATTTGCCTGACTGGGTCGCTAAACAGTTCGACCGAAAGTAGCAATGAAGGTAATGAAGATTTAAAGGAGCTTAGCGTGAGTCGAAGAATAGCCGGTGATATCAAAGACCCGTTATTGTCCTCGGCGGGAGAGCTGAGGGTGCAGTGGGCATCACGCGAGATGCCAGTGCTGCAGCTCATCGGGAAGAGGTTCTCCAAGAGCAAACCTCTAAAAGGGATACGCATCTCCGCCTGCCTTCATGTAACCACAGAGACAGCCAACCTGGCTCTAACCCTGAAGGCGGGAGGCGCCGAGCTCGCTATCTGCGCTTCCAATCCCCTTTCCACTCAAGATGACGCTGCTGCCTGTTTGGTGAGGGAGCATGGCATACCTGTCTTCGCTATCAAAGGCGAGGACAACAAAACGTACTACACACACATAAACTCTGCGCTGGATAATAAGCCTCATATCACCATGGATGATGGCGCCGACCTTGTGGCAACCATTCACAAAGACCGCAAAGAGCTGATGGGCAACATAATAGGGGGCACGGAGGAAACCACCACAGGGGTAATCAGGCTGAGGAGCATGGCGCGGGAGAAGAAGCTGAAATACCCCATCATCGCAGTGAACGATGCCCAGACAAAGCACTTCTTTGACAACCGTTACGGCACGGGGCAAAGCACAATTGACGGCATAACCAGGGCAACCAACGTCCTGTGGGCAGGCAAGAGGGTGGTAATCTGCGGATACGGCTGGTGCGGTCGCGGTGTGGCTATGCGGGCGAAGGGGCTGGGCGCCCATGTTGTTGTATGTGAAGTCAACCCCATCCGCGCCCTGGAGGCGGTGATGGATGGCTATCAGGTGATGCCGTTGCTTGAGGCAGCCAGGGGAGGGGATATCTTCATCACTGTCACCGGCGGATTGAGTATAATAGATAGCAAACATATGCAGGTAATGAAAGACGGGGCGATTCTGGCTAACAGCGGTCATTTCAACGTGGAGATAAACATACCTGCCTTAGAGAAGCTTGCAATGAAAAAGCGTCAGATACGAAACTCAGTTGAGGAATACACGCTCACTGATAAGGGAAAACTCTACATTCTAGGCGAGGGCAGGCTGATCAACCTCGCAGCCGCCGAAGGGCACCCCGCAAGCGTCATGGATATGAGCTTCGCCAATCAGGCGCTCTGCGCAGAGTACATAGTACAAAAGGGCAAAGAACTCAAGCCTCAGGTTTACCCCGTTCCTGAGGAAATAGATAACGGAGTGGGCAAGCTCAAGCTGAAGGCTATGGGCATAGGCATAGACATATTAACCCCAGAGCAGAGAAAGTACCTCGAAAGCTGGGAGGAAGGAACTTAATCAAGAAGAGGAGGGCAAATGACTACTTTCTACAAGGCACAGTCGACAATGATAACCTCGGAGTCGGTAACCGAGGGACATCCGGACAAGCTCTGCGACCTCATTTCAGACTCGGTCCTGGATGCCATTATAGGCGAGGACCCAATGGCGAGGGTAGCCTGTGAGTCCATGGCTACCACTGGACTTGTAATCGTGATGGGTGAGATCACTACAAACTGCTACGTCGAGATACCTCAGATTGTCCGGGAAACAGTCAGAAGTGTGGGTTACACGCGTGCCAAATATGGCTTCGACTGCGATACCTGCGGTGTCATCGTCTCCATCAAGGAGCAATCTCCAGATATAGCGATGGGGGTTGATCACTCGAAGGAGACCAGGGAAAAGGAAAAAGCTGCAAATAAGAATAAGAACAATAACGATAAGGAGACATTGGGCGCAGGCGACCAGGGTATGATGATAGGTTTCGCCTGCAACGAAACGCCAGAGCTCATGCCTCTTCCTATTGTATTAGCCCACAAGCTCTGTCAACAACTGGCACAGGTTAGAAAAGATGGCACACTGCCGTACCTGCGCCCTGACGGCAAATCCCAGGTTACCGTTGAGTATAACTACGGAATACCCAAACGAGTAGAAGCTGTAGTTATCGGTGCCCAGCACAACGAGGCTACTAGCAACGAGATGATACATCGAGATATACACGAATCTGTAATAAGACACGTAATCCCTCACAATCTCCTGGACAAGAAGACTAAATATTATATAAATGCCACAGGGCGCTTTGTTATAGGCGGTCCGATGGGCGACACGGGTCTCACCGGACGAAAGATACTTGTTGATACCTACGGCGGTGTTGCCAGACATGGAGGCGGCGCTTTCTCGGGGAAAGACCCCACAAAAGTAGACCGCTCCGCTGCCTATTATGCCCGCTACGCTGCCAAGAACATAGTAGCTGCCGGGCTTGCCGACAGGGTGGAGATTCAGGTATCTTATGCCATAGGCATAGCCCACCCGCTCTCCATATCCATAGAGACCTTCGGCACCGGCAAAGTAAACGACGAGGTTATCCAGAAGCTGCTTGATAAGCACTTCGACTTCCGACCGGGAGCTATCATCGAGTTGCTGAACCTGCGTCGCCCCATCTACAAGCAGACTGCCGCCTATGGTCACTTCGGACGCAGCGACCTCAACCTGCCGTGGGAGCGCACCGACAAAGCGAGGGCACTGCGGGCAGATGCGGGGCTAAAGGCTAGTAAGGAGAAGTAGTGAAGTCAATTATTCTCGTTGGCGGAGAGGGGTTGCGGTTACGTCCTCTCACCTGCAACCTCCCCAAGCCCATGGTGCCCATCATTAACAAACCGTTCCTGGAGCATATGATTGAGCACCTTAAGAGACATCACGTAGACGAGATAATACTTGCTATCTGCTACCTGCCCGACCTCATCCAAAGCCATTTTGGAGACGGCAGCGGCTTCGGAGTCAAATTGAGCTACGCTGTGGAAAAAACGCCGCTGGGAACAGGCGGTGCCGTGAAAAATGCGGAACAGTCCCTCGATGACACCTTCCTGGTTTTTAACGGCGACATCTTCAGCGACCTCGACCTCACAGAGATGATACGATTTCACCAGGCGCACAAAGCCAAAGCCACCATCGCGCTCACCCCCGTAGAGGACCCGACTGCCTACGGGGTAGTCGAGCTAGATACCAAGGACAGGGTCAAAGGCTTCTTAGAAAAGCCAAGCTGGGAAAGGGTAACCTCCAACCTAATCAACGCCGGAACTTATGTGCTCGAACCAGAGGTTTTAAAACTCATACCTTCGGGCATTCACTGTATGCTGGAGCGCGGGCTTTTCCCCGACCTGGTTACGAAGGGCATCCCTTTCTACGGCTACCGCTCTAACGCATACTGGCTCGACACCGGCAAGCCTGCCGACTACCTGAAGCTGCACCACGACCTTCTCATGGGCAAGGCTTTCGCCCGCCTCCCGGGCAAACCGATGGCAGATGACGTTTGGCTCGAGGAAGGCTGCGATATCCACTCATCAGTCAAGCTAGTGGGACCCGTTGTCATCGGTAAAGGCTGTACCATCGAGCAAGATGCTGAAATCTCGGGTCCTGCTGTCCTCGGTAGCGGGTGTATCATAGGACAGGGCAGCATTATAGATGAGGCAATACTCTGGCAGAACGTCAGGCTGGGCAAGAAGGTAACGGTAAGAAACAGCGTTGTAGGCAACAACAGTGCCATCGGAGATAACACGTGGGTAACCGATGGCTCTATAATCAGCGACGATGTGGTCATAGGCAAAGGCAACAAGCTGGAGCACAGTATCAAGGTCTGGGCGGGGAAGGTCATCGAAGATAACGCTATCTCATTTTAGAGAGGGTAGAAATGCCCCAAGTGATAAAGTTCGGCACTGACGGCTGGAGAGGCGTAATAGGAGAGGATTTCACCTTCGATAACGTTCGCGCCTGCGCTCAGGGGGTGGCTAACTATCTTCAGGCTAGAGGCATCGCTTCCCAGGGCTTAATCATAGGCTACGACACCAGGTTTGCCTCTGAGGATTTCGCCGCTGCCGTGGCTGAGGTCATCGCTGCCAACGGCATCAAGGCATATCTCAACCCGAAGGCAGCACCAACGCCGGTGATTAGCTACGCCATCGTAGCCAAGAAAGCAGCAGGGGCTGTAATCATCACCGCCAGCCATAACCCAGCCCGATGGAACGGCTTCAAGTACAAGCCTGAATACGCTGGCAGCGCCTCGCCAGAGGTAACCGCTGAGCTGGAAAAACGAATCCATGAAGTAGTGGGCACCGACAGGGCAAAGCGCCTTCCCCTTGACGACGGCTTGAAGCGAGGGCTTATCGAATATCTCGACCCTGAGCCGGTATACCTGAGCCAGATTTCCAAGCTGGTTGACCTCGGACCTATACGCAAGGCAGGGTTAAGAGTCGTCGCAGATTCCATGTACGGCGCTGGCGCTGGATACTTCAAAAAGCTGCTCTCAGGAGGCAAGACGGAGGTCATAGAGCTCAATGCCGAGCGCAACCCCCTGTTTCCAGAGATACAACCCGAGCCTATCACCCAAAACCTGACCAAGCTTTCCAGAACAATACGTGAGATTAAAGCCGACATCGGGCTGGCGACAGATGGCGATTCCGACCGCATCGGGGTCATGGACGAGAACGGCGTGTTCATCACACAGCTTCAGGTTTTCGCCCTGCTCGCCCTCTACCTGCTGGAGATGCGCAAAGAGCGAGGAGCGCTGGTAAAGTCTATAACCACCACAGATATGATTTACAAGCTGGGCGAGCTTTACTCAGTGCCCGTATTCGAAACGCCGGTCGGCTTCAAATACCTGGGACCCAAGATGATGGAGGAAAACGCTCTCATAGGCGGGGAGGAGAGCGGCGGCTTCGGCTACCGCGGGCACATACCTGAGAGAGATGGAATACTGTCGGGACTCTATATACTCGATTTCATGGTAAAAACAGGTGAGAAGCCTTCGGAACTGATACAATATCTCTACAGCAAAGTGGGCGTTCATCATTACAACCGAACCGACTTCCATTTCCCTGCGGAGAAACGAGAGGCAGTCACCCAGCGCTTAACTCAGCTCAAGCCCAAGGAGATAGATAAAACAAAGGTGACCCGGATAAACACGATGGATGGCTTCCACTTCCGTCTCAGCGATGGAAGCTGGCTGCTCATCCGCCTCTCCGGCACCGAACCTGTGCTTCGCATCTACGCCGAGAGCGATTCTTTAGAACAAGTAGAGAGGCTGCTTAAGGCAGGGAAAGAACTGGCGGGGGTTTAAGCGATGATAGATTTAGATAACCCCGAAATTCATAGGAAGCTCGACCCCTCAGGCATGAGGGAGCGTATCCGCGAGCTGCCCCAGCAGTGCCTCAAGGCATGGCAAAAGGCTCTGGACTTCAAACTGTCCTCTAGCTATTCCAAAGTTGACAAGATAGCAATCCTAGGGATGGGCGGCTCCGCTATCGGCGGCGACCTACTGAGCAGCCTGAACGCCATAGATGGGAAAGTGCCCATCTCGGTGCACAGGGACTATGCTTTACCCCTGTTTGTTGATGCCAAGACGCTGGTCATCGCCTCAAGCTACTCGGGTATGACCGAGGAGACGCTGTCCGCCTTCAATCAGGCGCTGGCTACGCCAGCCAAGAAGCTGGTGGTGACCACCGGCGGCAAACTGAAGTCCATCGCAGAGCAGAACAATATCCCGGTCTTCACCATCAACTACGTATCACCGCCACGCGCTGCCCTGGCCCACAGCTTCTTTCCCTTGCTGGGCATCTTCCATAAGCTCGGTATCGTGAGCGATAAATCACAAGACGTAGCGGAGATGGCAAATGTACTCAAAGAGTTGCAGAGTACGATAAACGAGAACTGCCCGCTGAAGCGCAACCCCGCAAAACAACTGGCGACCAAACTTCACCAGCATTTAGCTATTATCTACGGGGCTGGCTTTCTTTCACCTGTGGCACTGCGCTGGAAGACGCAGATAAACGAGAATAGCAAAGCCTGGGCTCTTTATGAAATATTGCCTGAGCTGAACCACAATGCCGTGGTGGGCTATGAGTTCCCCGCCGAGCTGGCGCAGAGGCTGTTCGTGGTCTTCCTGCGTTCGCCAGACCTGCATCCCAGAACAGTGCTTCGCTACAAATTTACGGGCGAGATGCTGAATCAGGCGAAAGTCAGCTACGAAACAATCGATGCCAAGGGTAAAAGCGCGTTGAGCCAGATGATGAGCTTGGTCATTTTCGGAGACTGGGTCAGCTACTACTTAGCGCTGCTCAACGAGACCGACCCCTACCCGGTAAAGATCATAGATTTCCTCAAAAAACGTCTCGCTGAATCCTGAAACAAAGTGTTTAGGATTTAGTAGTTGGTATTTAGTATTTTTATTCTGGAGGTTGAGATGGCAAAGGTTAGAGGAAGCGCACTCGTGGGCAAGGCTCTGAAGAACGAGAGGGTAAAGAGCATTTTCACTCTCTCCGGTGAACTGAGCGAGATTTATGACACCTGCATAGAAGAAGGCATCGAACTCGTAGATATGAGGCACGAGCAGGCTGTGGCGAACGCCGCCACAGGCTACGCCATGGCTACCGGAGAGCCCGGGGTGTGCATGGTCACTGCGGGACCCGGCGCCATAAACCTGGCGGCAGGCATGGCGGCTGCCTGGTATGCCTGCGCGCCCGTCGTGGGCATCTGCACCTCTACACCTATTTGCTATGCAGGGATGGGCGCTGTCCAGGAATTCGACTCCAGGGATGCGTATCATCCCATCACTAAGTGGAGAGGGCATTGCAACTCCACAAGTCGGCTGCCTGAATATGTAGCCACAGCTTTCAGATATACCACCACGGGTCGTAAAGGGCCTGTGCTGCTAGACATCCCATATGATATGCTGCTGCTCGAGGTAGATAAGAAAGATGCTCCGATTGTTCCACTACAGAAGTACAGAACAAACGCTCGTCCCTATGGAGACCCGCAACTGGTAAAGAAGGCCTCTAAATGGCTTCTGGACGCCGAGAGGCCGGGGATTCTAATCGGGAGCGGCGTCCTCTGGTCTGGCGCTTCGAGGGAACTGGTGAAATTCGCTGAGCTTCTTAAGATTCCTGTTTGTTATGCAATCGGAGGGAAGGGAGGCATACCGGACGACCATCCTCTTTGCGGCGGTCCCGTGGGCCTAGACTTCGGAAGTATAGCGGGCGCCGATGTGCTCCTCGCCATCGGAGTCAGGTTCGAGGAGATACTGAACTTCGGCACAGGCAACTTCTATGCACCCGATGCGAAAGTAATCTCAGTGGATATCGAACCGCTGGAGATAGGCAGGAACAGACCCGTAGACCTCGGTATATGGGGCGATGCCAGAGCAGTGCTGACCCAGCTCATCGAGGAAGCTAAGGATGCTCTGCGTGCCTCGGGCAAGAGACGCGGTGAAACCAAGTGGGTGAAGACTGTAAAAAGTATTGCTAAATCCATTCAGGATACGCTTACTGAAGGTGCCTCAAGTCCGAGCAAACCCATAGACCCCAGGAGGCTGGGCAAGGAGGTCTGCGAGTTTCTGGGGGACGATTCCGTTATCGTAATGGACGGCGGTGACATTCACGCTCACGTCACGCCTCTGTTTCACGCCAATCAGCCACGCAGTTACATAAATGCTCTGGGCGGCTCGCTGGGGCATCTGGGGGGAGGCATCCCCTTCGGGATAGGCATTAAGACTGCAAAACCGGATAAAAAAGTCGTCGTAATAACCGGCGACGGTTCGTTTTTGCTCAATGCCAGCGAGATAGACACAGCAGTGCGGCATAAGAAGCAAATAGTGGTGGTGGTAAGCAACGAT
>CAYHAX010000020.1:0-3030 GCA_964354695.1 uncultured Dehalococcoidia bacterium | reverse complement strand
GTTAAGAAAATCCTCGATAGCCCGATTGACCACTCCAGGCTGTTCGGCGAAGACCATATGAGTGCCCCCCTCGATTATTACCGCCCTGGCTCCCTCGATTTTGCTGGCGAGGTATTTGGTGTATTTCGGTGGGGTCATTATGTCCTCGCTGCCGCACAGAGCCAGAGTTGGCAGCTTGATTTCGTGAACCCGGTTCATAATGTCAAACCTGTCGCAGCAAAGCATATCGTTGAGTAAAACAGCGGGGTCACCCTCCAAAGCCTTCCTCTGCAGGACACCTCTGAGTCCGGGCTCGATAAACTCATATGATTTATGAAAGAAATCCTCAAATATACTGCGGTTGCTTTTGGCCTGCTCTATCATCTCGAGGTACATAGTGCCGACGCGGAGCCGTGCGCCGCTGCCGATGAGGATAAGCCCCTTCAAATCTTCAGGATGTTTCAATGCGTAGAGTTGAGCGATAGCACCGCCCAGCGAATGGCCTGCCAGCACGACATCTATGTGGCCGTTATCAAGTATATATCCCCGCAGCCACTCAGCATAGGAGTCAACGCTGGTGCAGGGTTGGCCGCAGGGGTGGCCGGGAAGAGCCACAGCGTCAGCTTGGGAAAAGTGGCTGGTCTGGTACTGCCAGACCTCCTTGCAGCCTCCCGAGCCATGAATAAAAATCAGTTTCAAGCTAGCAGCTCTCAACTTTATTACGATACTGAATAATTGTCATTCTATCTTAAACTCCCACTGGCAAGCGATGTCGTCCCCACTTTTTCGAGGAGGCAACTTTAGGGCAGTAGCTTTCATGTTGGGATTGAAATATGCGGCAATCCGCTGGAACATGGGTACCTCTATTTCCTCACAGGTGAATTTCTGCAATGCGTGGTCTTTAGTCCTCTCCCACCAGATGACCCCATTACAGCGGGTGACTGTCATTATGCCATGATTCCTGTCCTTCAGGTCCCAGTCGATATCGAACAACACCCCGAACCCCGGACTAAACTGAAAGTATTTGAACACGGCTGCGACGTCGTTACCTACGATATTCAGCGCTTTGGCTACTCTGCGCACTTCGTTCTGTGTCCCTGTTTGCCATATCTCCTTGTCGTAATCAAAAGCCACCCGGTCGCCAAATCTTTTCCTCATGGCAGCGACCCAAAGAGGGTCTACCCCCGTATAGAGCTTGCTTGCCGCTACCAGCAGCCTGATAAGCGTGTCTTTGGAGAAGTCCTGCAGCTTTAGCTGCGGGTCGAACTCACCACTGTAGTCCAGTAGATCCTTCATCTCGGCCTCCCTTTTCATGGCGGCATTATAGCACACTCCAGGTTCCCCTTTATGCAATCCGTTGTGACGGGAGTCACGACGCTACGTAGACTCGTGAGATTGCCACGTCGTCCTTCCAAAGGAAGGACTCCTCGCAATGACATATGAAGGGCGACCCATTGGGTCGCCCCTACGGATTTATAGCGACGAAGCGCTGTTCATTCTGCCAAGCCTCGAGATAAACTTGAGTTGAAAAGGCTACAGAATAGGTGTATGGTGTAGCTTGGGAAGATGGCAAGGTCAGCCGACTGCCTCAAACGATTGAGAAGGAGGTAGTAATATGGGAAGTGTGGAAAAGACGTACTATGTCGGGACCGATATGAATTGTGGTGGAGCCTGCCTGCTCAAAGTACATGTTAAGGACGGCGTGATCACACGCTTGGAGACCGATGACGGCGATGAGCCGCAGCTCAGGAACTGCCTTCGGTGCCGTGCATACCGCCAGAGGGTATATGCTCCGGACCGGCTTCTCTATCCTCTTAGGAGGGTCGGCGAGCGAGGCGAAGGCAAGTTCGAGCGGATTTCGTGGGACGAGGCCCTGGAGACTGTGGCCAGGCAATACAAGCGGGTCAAGGAGACTTACGGCCCTGCAGCGACGATATATCTCACCACCGGTGGGGACATCGGGCAGGTGCATAATACCAGGACTGCAGTGCGCGTCTTCTGCCTGGCCGGAGGGTGCACCCTGATGTGGGGCGTAGCCTCTAACGAGGGCTGGATGTTTGCCTGCCAGGCCACTTACGGTTATCCTACTGGCAACGATCATCGCGACCTGCCTAACTCCAAGCTTGTGATCCTCTGGGGAATGAATCCGGCCGTCATCATCGATGGCTGCGGCACGGCCTACCACCTTGCCCTGGCTAGAGAGAAGGGCACGAGATTCATCGTGGTCGATCCTAGATACACGGACACAGCGGCCCTCGTGGCTGACCGCTGGGTACCGATCAGGCCGGGCACCGATGCCGCCGCCATGATCGCCATGGCATACGTGATGATCACCGAAGACCTCCACGACAAGGAGTTTCTCAACAAGTACACCGTAGGTTTCGATAAGTTCAAAGAGTACGTCCTTGGCAAAGAGGACGGAGTAGCCAAGACACCGAAGTGGGCTGAGGCTATCACCGGCGTCCCTGCCCAGGTTATAGCCGAATTGGCCAGAGAATACGCCACCACCAAGCCGGCGGCGTTGCTGCCCAGCAAGGCACCGGGGCGCACTGCCTTTGGAGAGCAGTATCATCGCGCAGCCTTCACCCTTGCAGCGATGACAGGCAACATCGGAAAGACCGGCGGCAGCGCGGGTTCCGAGATCACGCAGCGGGGCGAGATTCCGTTCGCCATGGGAACGGCGATGAGAACAGGAGGCAACCCGGTCGATGCCGGCTCGCCGATGCGCCGAGATGCCCTTCCTACACCGATCTCGAAGGGGCCCGGGCTGGTGGCAAGGCTGCACAACTCGGAGATCTGGGATGCCATACTCAAAGGCAAAGCTGGCGGCTACTATAGCGACTACAAGATGGTGTACGTCGCCAACGCCAACTACTTGAATCAATATCCCAACGTGAACAAGGCGGTCAAGGCGCTGAAATCCCTGGAGTTTATCGCCGTGCAGGAGCAATTCATGACTCCCACAGCGAAGTTCGCCGATATTATTCTACCTACCTGCACCTTCCTCGAGCGCAACGATGCTGTATGGGGTGCCGGACCGCATGTCGCCTA
>CAYHAX010000019.1:0-6688 GCA_964354695.1 uncultured Dehalococcoidia bacterium | reverse complement strand
CAGGCAGCAGAGGAAGATTAGGGTAGCCTGGAGCACTTGCTCCAATCTTGCGTCGTAGGGGCGAGGTGCCCTCGCCCTGGGGCGACCTGCAGGTCGCCCCTACAAATTCGCACCATTCCTCGATTTCAGGATATAATATGCCTAAGAAGAACAAAGGTAATAGAAATGTCTCCAGCAACCAGGACGGGCGTGGCACACCTTCCACTCCATTACGGCAAGGCGCCGCGATGGCTCTTCGAGCGCATGACCAGGCTCGCCCGTGAGATATCCATAGCCGTGGTGGAGGAGTTCGGGACTGAGGAGATGCTGCGCCGTCTTTCCGACCCCCACTGGTTCCAGGGCTTGGGCTGTGTGCTGGGCTGGGACTGGCACTCCAGCGGCGTCACCACCACCGTCTGCGGCGCCCTCAAGGAGGGAACGAAGGGGCTGGAAAACGATTTGGGCTTCTACATAGCAGGCGGCAAGGGCAAGACCTCAAGGCAGACCCCTGCTCAAATCACACAACACTGCGAACACTTATCGAAAGACCCCGAGCCGCTGGTCTACGCCAGCAGGATGACAGCGAAGGTGGACTCGGTCGCGCTTCAGGACGGCTACCAGCTTTATCACCACACATTCATATTCACCCCCAAGGGCGACTGGGCTGTGATACAGCAGGGGATGAACGAGCAGAACCGCTATGCCCGCAGGTATCACTGGCTCAGCGAAGGAGTAAAAGACTACGTCTGCGAGCCTCACTCAGCCATCTGCTCGCAGGGCTTCGGCAGGGCGTTGAACTTGGTGGCTGCCGAAAGCGAGGGGGCGCGCAACGTGGTTACCCAGGTATCCGCAGAGGAGAACCCAGAGAAGCTGGTGCAAGAGCTTAAGAGAATAAAGGCACTGACGCTGCCCGCCCATCACTACCTGAGCGTGCAGGACCTGAACCCCGACCGGCTGGAGAAGATTTTCCTGCACACCTATGAACGCAAGCCTGAGAACTTCGAGAACTTGCTGGGAATGGAAGGTGTGGGGCCCGCCACCATACGCGCGCTCAGCCTCATCTCAGAGTTGGTCTATGGCATTGCCCCCAGCTTCCGCGCCCCCGCCCGCTATAGCTTCGCCCACGGCGGCAAGGACGGCATACCGTACCCGGTTGACCGCAAGACCTACGACAAGAGCATCGAAGTGCTAGCCCGCGCGGTACGCAAAGCCAAGTTAGGCTATAGAGAGGAGTTGGAGGCTCTGAAACGCCTCCACAGAGTCTTTCCTTAATGAAGAAGGTTCTTTTCATAGACTACGACGGCACGCTACATGACTCCGACGCCAAGTACGCAGCCAGGCTCGACGGCATACTGGGCTTCAGCGGCATAGATATCTGGAAGGCATACCTTCAAGTGCACCGCGGGATAGTACACACGCGCTACCCCGAAAAGCACGATGACTTCTTCTTCCACCAAAGGCTGCTCTTCGACTACCTGAAGAAGCCCTACGACGACAAGGTAGCACGCACGCTAGCGGGTAAGTTCAGACAGGCGCAACTCGAGACCTGGACAAACCCCTCCTTCTACCCCGATGCACTCCCCTTCCTTAACAAGGTTAAGAACAAACACACCCTATGCCTGACCACAGGAGACTACGCGCCGGAGAAGGTTAAAGCACTGGAGAAGGTTGGGGGCGTGAGCTATTTCAGCTATGGCTTCGATAAAGACCACCTCGGGCTGAAGGGACACAGCAACAGCTATTACAGCAACGCTGTTATGTCAACCAAATCCGACCCCAAAGATGTCGTGGTCATCGGCGACAGCCTGGAACATGATATAGCCGCAGCCAGAGGCGCAGGTCTTGCCACAGTGTGGGTCAACCGACGCGGTATCGCTTTAACAGAGAGCTCACCGCAACCAGATTTCCATGCCGGAGACCTCAAAGAGGCACTGGGCTACATAGAAGGTCTCTAGAGGCAAATCCTAAATTCCAAATCCTAAATCCTAACCAAATTCAAATTGAATAAATTTTTAAGATTCTTCGCCACGCTCAGAATGACATTAAACGCTGACAGATTGAAAAGGAGAACAAGATGGAAATCACACCTTCGGGATTCTACGAGATACTATCGCCGAGATGCACAGTGCTCATCTCAACTGCGGACAAGGAAGGCAGAAGCAATGCAGCACCGTTCAGCTTCGTGACGCCGGTATCATCCAACCCGCCTCTCGTCATTTACGCCGCCGCGCCCCACAGACACACGCTGGCAAATACCAGAGAGACTGGCGACTTCGTGCTGAACATAGTGCCTGAAGGACTGCTGGACAAGCTCTGGGTCTGCTCCAGAGCCTTCCCCAAGGGGGTGAGCGAGATTGAGAAAGCAGGCCTTACCGAGAGGAAGTCGAAGAAGGTGAGATCGCCCTCTATCGAGGAGTCCGTGGGCTGGATAGAGTGCCAGTTCGAGTTCGAGAAGGAGGCAGGCGACCACATCTTGGTCGTGGGCAGAGTAGTTCATGCCGAGTGCAAGGACGAATTTACGAAAAAGGGCGAGTTCGACGTCTCTAAAGCCAAGCCAGTGATGCACATCAGAGGCAAAAGGTTCGCCGTAGCGGAGCGGGTTACGCAGGTGAATAGGGAGTGAAAGGGGTGGCTTGGAACATCTGCTCCAAGCGCTCTGCAGAGTGCGTTTAGTGAAACGAAACCATCAGTCTGGTTAAAACCAAAAAGATGTGTGGGGTCCGCCTGGGCGGACCCCACACATCATATCCTGCGATTACGGCTTCACCCCGCTGACCTTTATGCTGAGGACCGAGCTTGCGAATTCTTTCATCTTTTCAGGCGATATCCCTGAGTCCTTTATGATTGCCTGTGCTGTGGGGTCATTCGCCATAAATTCAACGGGGAAAGAAGTCTCCTCAACAATCTTGACCTTTTGGAAGCCCGCTGCCTTTATCGTCTTCAGGTATTCGTCCTTCATTGTCGCTCCGGCGATACAGCCAACATATGCCTCTATAGACTTCCTTACTGAATCAGGGAGTTCCTTCAACAAGACTATATCCGATATCATCAGCCTGCCCCCTGATTTCAGCGCTCTGGCCGTCTCTTTGAACACCTTCTTCTTATCAAGCGACAGGTTGATGACGCAGTTCGAGATGACCACATCAACAGAGCTATCGGGAACGGGCAGGTACTCGATCTCTCCCAGCCGGAACTCCACATTAGTATAGCTGCCCTTCCTGGCGTTCTCCCGCGCCCTCTCCACCATCTCCGGCGTCATATCCACGCCGATGACCTTGCCTTGCTTCCCAACCCTGTCAGCAGCAAGAAAGCAGTCGAATCCCGCCCCCGAGCCAAGGTCGAGTACAGTCTCGCCCTTTTGCAGGGAAGCCAGAGCCGTTGGATTCCCGCAGCCCAATCCTAGATTAGCGCCTTCAGGAACCGAACTGAGCTCTTCCTCAGAATAGCCTATGCTCTTGCTTATCACAGTCGCCGAATCGGCACCTGCGCAGCACGGACTTCCAGAAGCACAGCAAGAGCCTGACTGTTTTGCTACCTTGGCATAGCCATCCCGTACCGCTTTCCTTATGTCTCCATCTTTCATTGTATCTGTTTCTTTCATTCTAAACGCCTCCTTCTTAAGCTTGAAGTATCTCTTTCATCATCGGACCCAGCATGTCCTTCACCATACCCGTGATAGCTTCGGTTTTCACCAGGAAAATGCAGCACACTTCCCCGTCTTTCTCCCAACTCACAACAGCGAGTTTATCACCGGCATGAATCTTCGCCTTATCCCTTATCTCCTTGGGAAGCACCATCTGCCCCCGTTCGTCTACACTTACCAATGAATCGACTTTGCAGCATCCCATACCTTTATCCATGGGCATACACCCGCATCCTGCGCTCTCCTTTTTAACCCTGACCATAATCATCACCTCCTTTGTCAGTATCTTCTGATTTTTCAGATTATGCTGACATAATACACGACAAAATCATGCTTGTCAAGGGGTTCATCTAAAAATATGATAGTGGGTTGGGAGAGGGCTATCTAATGGGGCTGACACAGCGGTCTACCCGACAAGGCTGAACAAACTACTTTTCCAGCATCTCCTTCATGGGATTCCAATAGTAATCACGCCAGCCCTGGCTTATGGGCTCGTACTGTTCCTCGGGCACTTCGGTTTGAGTGAAGGCGAGCCTGGTGCCACGCTCAATTTTTTTCAAAGAGAAAGTGGCCTTGGAGTAATGTCCCTCTGCCCAATCGCTACCTCGCCATGACTGAACAATCTTTTCGTCCGGCACCAACTCCAGATTGACTCCCTCAATATATCCATCGTAGGCAGTGAACTTGCCGCCGACTTTGCGGCTGATGCTTGCTTTAGAGCCTGTGAACACAGAGTGCTTGAGGGAATCCATGAGCACCTCGTAGACTTCATGAGGGCTAGCTTTGAAAGTCGCAGTCTGCCTGATTGTTCTCGTTTCCATTTCCCCTCCCCGGTTTGAATGCTTATCCCCAATTTACAGTATAGAGACTAAGACGCATCCGGCTCAACATGCTGCTCGACGTTTTCAAGGGTCTTGACTATCAATTCAGCGAGAGCGGGGTGGATATGCATGCCTTCGTTTATACTGTGTATACCCCCTCCACTAGCCATAGCGTTGATGACCTCCTGGATAAGCTCAGGGGCACAGGGACCTATGATGTGAAAGCCCAGAATGTTTCCGGTATGCCCATCGACTATGGCTTTGGCAAACCCAACCTCCTCCATCATAGCCTCGCCCTTCGCGGTATCCCAATACCTTGCCCTGCCTACCTGTATGTGATAGTCCTTTTTCGCGTTCTCCTCGGTGAGCCCTACTGATGCTATCTGGGGATGAGAGTAGACTGCGTGAGGGGCAGCGCTGTAGTCCATCTTAATTTTAGCCCTGCGGGTAGCGTTGTACCAGGCTATGGCAGCCTCCCTGTTCGCCACATGGGTGAACATCTGCTGACCGTCAACGTCCCCCAGGGCAAATATGTTCTTCTTGGTCGTCTCAAGATAATCGTCTACCTTTATGAAACCCCTCTTGTCCAATTCAACCCCTGTCTTATCGACTTTGAGTAAATCGGCGTTAGACCTCCTGCCCACCGCAATCATGATTCTCTGGGCGGTAAATTCCTTCGTCTCGCCGGTGCCTTTATTCTTGGTGACAACTATGACACCATCCCCGGCTTTCCTTATCTCCTCTGCCTGGGTATTAGTGTAGATGTCCATACGCTTCTTCATTTCGTTTTCCAGCAACTCGGATATCTCGGGCTCCTCGGACTGGGCGATTCTGCCCAGCATCTCGATAATAGTTACCCTGGTGCCCATCGCTGCAAAGAAATGCGCATATTCGACAGCCACATACCCGCCACCGATGATAAGGATGCTGTTGGGGCGCTCCTTTAACTCCAGCACATTCTCGTTGGTCAAATAGTCAACGCCATCAAGCCCTTTAATAGGAGGAATCAGAGGCCGGGAACCGGAAGCGATGAAGATTTTCTTGCCCTTTATACTCTCTCCGTTGACCTCAATGGTGTAGTCCTCGACAAAATGACCCTCTCCTTCATAAAGGTCTAATTTGTCCTCCCCCTGGACGCTCTTCCTCACGTAATCCTGACTTTCCTTCCTGCTCTTCCTCATCCGCTCCATGATGAAACCGAAGTCTATGCCTTTTATATCGGCAGTTATGCCCAGCTTTTTAGCCTCCTGTATGTCGGTTACCCTGTCCGCCGCATATATCAACATCTTGGAGGGCACACATCCCAGATTGAGGCAAGTGCCGCCCAGGGGGCCTTTATCAACCAGAGCGACTCTACGACCCTGCGACAATGCGTCATCCAGAATAAGCATCCCCGCCCCGGAGCCAATTACGATTACGTCGTACTTTTTCATCTTAAACCTCCCTGCTTGCACGGACCATCAAGTGAGAATGATATAGTCCAGGGATGAACAAGTCATAAAATGGGGAGAGGAAAAGTTAAAAATTCATCACATTTTTAACCAAGCCCCGACAACAGCTAGGATTACACCTCATGGCTAGCCACTGTATTAAACCGATTCAGCCGAAAAACTACTTGATGGTCACATCGCCGTTCGAGGTGCGAATATATAAATCAGCATTCCCATCACCGATTTTGCCGACAAGGCGTTCTTCTTTAGTCACCGTTGCCAGTATCGGGAACTCACAGGTGATTTCGCCATTACTGGTTTCGGCATCCAATACTATGCCGGGCGTGTCCGTCAATTCGACGACCACCCCACCGTTGCTGGTAGCAAGCCTATTGCTCCCCCCAGCAGCCATATTTCCGCTAAACGAAATGCGCCCATTACTCGTCTCAACGTCGAACTCGCCTTCCACATTGCTCATATCCACCTTACCATTGCTGGTCTTTAAGATAGCAGTCCCCACCATAACATCGACTTCGATTGAGCCGTTGCTGGTTCTGCCTTCAAAATCTCCCTTCACATTGCTGAGAACTATCATGCCGTTGAAGGTGCGTAAAATGCCTCCGCCTTCTATCCCGCTTATCTCGATACGACCGTTGCTGGTCTCCAGTTCCAACTGAGCGCTGGCTGGAACTGTAATCGTGATGTCGGCGCCAGGGCTTGACCCAAAGACCACAAAATGTTCTTCCACCTGAACATCAACCGTTATGGTATCGCCATCCTGACCCAACTCGTATTGAATCCTGGTAGCATCTCTC
>CAYHAX010000018.1:0-6291 GCA_964354695.1 uncultured Dehalococcoidia bacterium | reverse complement strand
TAACAGGCAACAGCGAGATAACAACGGACATCAATGGGACTATGGAGTAACTAGTCATTTGTCCACATCATCCTTAATGACCATTTACGCCTTACAGCGTCTACTCTTGACATTATGCGACAATGAGGGGCTTTTTCAATACTACAATGGTAAGCGTGCCTCATAACAGAGGTCACCCAGTGAGACAGTACCTCCGGTCTCACCTAACATAACCAATGTTAATCAGCCCCCCACCGCAACAACGGTTTGCCCCTTCCTTGCCCACCCTCAGCGAAAGATGTATCATACTTACTTGCTGTGTATCAGGATACTATCGCTGCGATTTCCACGCCCATCGGCGAGTGCGGCATCGGCATAGTCAGGTTGAGCGGGAGAGAAGCCCTGCCCATTGTCCAGAGGTTGTTCTCCCGCAAACTCGAAAACCGCCGCCTTGTCTATGGACACATCGTTGACCCCGATAGCGCCGAGATGGTCGATGAAGTGCTGGTCGCCTATATGAAAGCGCCCCACACCTATACCAGGGAGGATATCGTCGAGATTGACTGCCACGGCGGTGCCATTCCCTTGCAGCGCATCCTAGGGCTGGCTCTGCGCCAGGGCGCAAGGCTGGCGAACCCTGGCGAGTTCACTTTGAGGGCGTTTCTCAACGGCAGGATAGACCTGGCGCAGGCTGAGTCTGTCCTCGATGTTATCCAGTCCAAGACTCAGGCAAGCCTCCGCCTGGCTATGCAGGGGCTGGACGGCAAGCTATCCGAGCCTGTAAGAGAGGTGCGCCGCAGCCTCATGGACATCCTGGCATATCTCGCCGCCCGCATAGATTTCCCCGAGGACGAGGTCGCGGAGCAGGATGTGAGAGAGCCTCTGGAGAAGGCTCGGTCAGCTTTACAACATCTGGTTGCCAACGCCGATGCCGGCATGGTTTACAGGCAGGGCGTTCGAACCGCCATCGTAGGACGCCCCAATGTAGGTAAATCCAGTCTGTTGAACCGCCTGCTGCGCCAGAGCAGGGCGATAGTCACACCCATCCCCGGCACCACTCGCGATACGCTGGAGGAGACGGTGAACTTAAAGGGCGTGCCTTTCCTCCTCATCGACACCGCTGGTATTATGGAGAGCAACAACGTCGTGGAAGCGCTGGCGGTGGAGCGCAGCAGGAAGGCAATCACGCAGGCTGACTTCGTGCTGCTGGTGATAGATACCAGCGAGCCGCTGACTCAATCGGACAGGGGGTTGATAGACCTACTCTCCGAGAAGACAGTGCTTGTGGCAGCAAACAAGTGCGATTTGCCTCGCCGCGCCGACATGGATGAGCTGCCCTGGCTGCAGGTCTCGACCTCGGCTCTGACCGGCGAGGGACTCGAGGGGCTGGAGACCGCTATGGTAAACTCCGTGCTGGGAGGCAAGGTTGTTACCTCAGACACCCTGCTGGTGACCAACCCCCGCCACAAGGAGGCGCTGCAGAGGGCGGAAAGGCACTTGAGGCTCGCCAGGGCTGCCCTGGAAGAGAATTTGCCCGATGACTTCGTTACCATCGACCTCGCCGCCGCTCTGAACGCGCTGGGTGAAATAACCGGCGAGGCTGTTACCGATGAGCTGCTCGACATCATATTCAGCCGCTTCTGTATCGGCAAGTAGTTTATAATATAGAGAGGTAATCTTAGGGAGGTCCCTCTTGGAGAAAAAAATTAAGGTGCGCCGCACACCCAAACTGGTCAACCCCAGCCTGGTCGCTGCCTGGCCCGGTGTGGGCAACGTAGCGTTGATAGCAGTAACCTATCTTAAAGACAAATTGAAGGCGAAGCCTCTGGGCGAGCTTGACCCGCAGGGTTCCTTCGACCTGGGAGGCGTTTTCATAAAGGACAATGTAATAGAGCTGCCGGACTTCCCCCAGAGCGCATTTTATTACTGGAAAAGCAGAGGCAAGGGGAATGACCTGCTCGTCTTCCTGTCGGAGGCGCAGCCCACGCTAGGAGCCTACGAATACGTGGGCAGGGTGCTGGACATCGCGGAGAGCTTCGGCGTGAGCAGGGTTTACACCCTCGCAGCAGCCATCACCGAACACCATCCCGATGAACCCAGGGTGCTGGGGGCAGCCACCAAGCCCGAGTTGCTCGAAGAGATGAAGAAGCTCAATGTGGTGCTGGCAGGGGACTTCTACGTAGCCGGGCTGAACGGATTATTGCTGGGCGCAGCCAAGGAGAGGAATCTGGAGGGCATCTGCCTTTTGGGCGAAACTGTGAAGTACGCTGCCAAGCTGGCAAATCCGCGCTCCTCTCAGGCAGTGCTCGAGGTGCTGACCCAGCTCCTTGGAGTGAAGATAGACCTGGCTGAACTCAAGGAGCTCGCAGACGGCACGGAGAAGCAACTCAAGCAGATAGGCGACGAGGTCAGGAAAGAATACCTGCAGCACTTCACCAGACCGATTTGGGAGCGAGAGGAACGCGAGGAGAGCGGGTAAAACGTGGCTTTGGTGGCTGCACCAAAGCCAATTCAAAACTTAAATTGAAAAATTAAAATTGCAAACTAATTCACAGCGGCTTTGCCCGTTGTGTCGTCTTTCGCAGATTCGTCCTTCTGCGCGGACTCAGTGGTGACAGCGCCAGACGCCGGGGCAGCAGAGCCAACTGGCTCCTTGAACAGCGCCTCGAGCTTCTCACCCTCCAGCGTCTCCTCCGAAATCAGGCGCTCGGCAATCTGAACCAGCTTGGCTTTATTCTCAGCCAGGATATCCCTTGCCTGCGCGTAGGCGCGGTCTATAAGGCTGCTAATCTCCTGGTCAATCTCATCAGCCACCTTGTCTCCGTAGTCCTTCTGCTCATCCACCATCCTGCCTAGGAAGACCAACTCCTCCCTGCGACCGAAGGTGCGCAGCCCCAGACCACCTAGGTTTACCGAGCCTTTAACAATAACCTGGACCCCGTTGGAGCCCGTTTTTATCCCTTTTTCCTGCAAGAATTCCACCAAACTGAAATCTGACTCCTTGCGAGAGCGGAATATCCGCTTGTCTTTAGTTCGAACTAGCAAGTCGTCGCCATAAACCTCAACAACCTCGACATTGCCAGCCATAATCTCCTCTATGGCAGCGCTAATGGGCATTTCGTCATACCTTGGCTCCTCGCTCATGCCAAACCGCTTGACCATCCCACGAGCAACATCGGTAACATGCTCCAAATCGCTTTGGGCGCCGGTGGTAACCTCTGCCTTGCCGAAGATGAGTTCCTCAGCAGCCCGTCCACCGAGGAGAGTGGTCATTATGTCGCGCAACTGATTGATGGAATGCAGGCGACGGTCTTCGGCAGGAAGCTGTTTGGTATAGCCCCCGGCCATGCCGCGGGCTACTACGGATATTTTGTGCACCGGGTCGGCATTAGGAAGACTGCGCGCTACCAGGGCGTGCCCAGCCTCATGGTAAGCGATAATCCCCTTCTCCTTCTGGCTGATGACACGGCTCCTGCGCTCCGGCCCGAGCAAAACGCGGTCTATGGACTCCTCCAGTTCGCTCAAGTCAATCTTCTTCTTATTGCGCCTCGCCGCCAGGATAGCAGCCTCGTTGACCAGGTTAGCCAGGTCAGCGCCGCTGAATCCGGGCGTCTGCTTGGCTATGACCTCCAGGTCAACCGTCGGATCCATCGGCTTGCCCTTGCTATGGACATTGAGGATGGCTTTACGACCATTGACATCGGGCTGGTCCAAAATGACCCGCCTGTCGAACCTGCCGGGGCGCAGCAGCGCCGGGTCGAGTATATCGGGTCGGTTGGTAGCTGCAATCACAATCACCTTAGTGCTGGAATCGAAGCCATCCATCTCCACCAGAATCTGGTTGAGCGTCTGCTCCCTCTCATCGTGTCCGCCGCCTAAGCCGGAGCCGCGGTGCCGTCCCACGGCGTCTATCTCATCCACAAAGATAATGCACGGCGCATTGCGCTTCGCCTGGTCGAAAAGGTCGCGCACACGGGATGCGCCCACACCGACGAACATCTCCACGAACTCGCTGCCACTGATGGCGAAGAAGGGGACGCCCGCCTCGCCAGCAACAGCCCTTGCCATCAAGGTCTTACCCGTGCCTGGAGGACCAACGAGCAAAACTCCACGCGGTATGCGCGCGCCCAGGGCGATGAACTTCTCTGGGTACTTGAGGAACTCCACAATCTCCTGCAACTCCTGCTTCGCCTCATCCACGCCTGCCACGTCGCCGAAGGTTACGGTCGGCTTATCGCCGCTGACCAGCCGCGCCTTGCTCCGGCCGAAGGACATAGCCTGGCTCGAGCCGCCCTGCGCCTGCCGCATGATGAGCAGGAAGAATACCACAATGAGAGCAAAAGGCAAAAGGTTGATAAGTATAGCGCCCCAACTGCCCCAGCGGCTGGGGCTTTCGTAGTTATAGGTCACCTTACCCTGATCAATCTCTGTGGTAAAGACCTCGAGCACGTTAAAGTCCGCAGGGATGGTGGTTTCATACTTCTTGCCCTCTATGACAGCAAAGAGCGTCTGCTCCTTGATGGTGATATCGCCACCCTTGTCCCTCAAGAGGGCGATAATCCCGCCTGTGGTGAGCCGCTCCGCCTTCTCTCCCGGGGAGATGAGGGTAAAGAAGACGGCGATGACCACGGCGAGGACAATAAGCCATATAATGAGACCGCGGGAAATCTTTGGCATCTTCATCACCTTATTTGACAATAAATTATAACACAAATGCAAAAGAACTAAAAAGTTTAAAGCTTTTGAATTTGGGGCATTTGGATTTGTTTAGAGTTTAATTTCAGTGCCCTTCGATTGTCATGGGAAAGTGCCATGTGCTATACTCGCCACAAGAGTTTTGCAGAGATGTCATTAGACCTCAACAAAGTAGCAGCCCAGATAGAGGGTATGGCGGCTAGCCTCAAGTCGGAGCAAAAAGGCAAAGAGGCACGCCTCAGCCATGCCCTGGGATTGCTCCACGCAAAGTCGGGCGAAGTCGACTCTCTGAGAAAGAGGATCGAGGGCAGCAGGACCACCTGGCTGGTGGCGGGCGTAACCAACGAGCTTATTGGTCGTCACAAGCCTAAATCCTGCCCACCCGACTTCGCGGCTATCGCCATAGATGGCTCGCACATAGACGTAGACCGCCACAGCGCAGCCAGGTGCTGCCTGATAAACATCGGCAGCGTCGTCCTGCGCTACGGGAACAAGCCCGATGCCAGCCTGCAAAGCGAGCCTGCCCTCTACGCCAGCGAGCAGGAATTGACCATTTTAGACCCCCTGAGCAATGCCGAGCAGCACCTGGAAAGGGAGATGCTGGGAATAAAACGCTCGGTTGCTGAGCTTCAGTCCCTGGCAGAGCTCTCCCAGGAGCTTCCGCCCGACCTGCCAGCGCTCGCCTTAGTAGATGGCTCGCTCATACTGTTCAGGCTGGCGGGGCAGCCCGACTATGTGAGCAAGGAGCTATTGGAGAACGGCTACCTCAAAGCGCTGGATAAAATCAAAGACTTTAGCCAAAAGAAAAGGCTGGCGCTGGCAAGCTATATCAGCTTCCCTCGAAGCACAGAGGTGGTGAACGTCCTGAGGGTGGCAGTGTGTCCCTATGACCCGCCCGATTGCGACCGCAACTGCCCTCGCAGCGTGCCGGCATCCAAAAGGGAGTGCGAGGCAGTTGCCGGCATACAGGACAGCGCCATATTCTCCAGAGTCCTCGAGCCGGGCGAGAGGTCGGCGACGTTCGTAAGCCGTTCCTCGGTGGTGCAGAAGCATTACGGGGACAACGAGGTGAGGTTCTTCTACCTCAATGGCGATGAGGAGATAGCGCGGGTGGAGTTCCCGCGCTGGGTGGAGGAGCGCGGGCTGCTCGATTTGGTTCAGACATTGGTTTTAGACCAGTGCCGCCGTGGTCAGGGCTACCCGGTAGCGTTGAGCGAGGCTCACGAGCAAGCGGTGGTAACGGGCGCCGACCGCGAGCAGTTCCAGTATCTAGTCGAGCTAGCCCTGTCCGAGAGGCGCCTGCCCACCACCACCTCCGCTAAAAGCCGCAGCAAAAAGACGAGGTGGATTTGATGCCACAATTGACACAGGATACTACGAAATGCCAGCGCCGTTCCATCCGTTTGAAGGATTACGATTATTCGCACGAAGGTGCGTATTCCGAGACCATTTGTACGCAAAACAAGGTTTCTGTTTTTGGTGAAGTTATGAATTGCGAAATGCGTTTAAATGAATTTGGGAACATTATCCACGAATGTTGGGCGGAAATAGATGCGTTCGTTGTCATGCCAAACCATGTCCATGGCATCGTGACCATCGTTGATATTCGTAGGGGCA
>CAYHAX010000017.1:0-3959 GCA_964354695.1 uncultured Dehalococcoidia bacterium | reverse complement strand
TAGTAAAAAGAAGCCCATAGTCATTATGAAAGCAGGGCGAACAGAGGCTGGGGCAAGGGCGGCTCAGTCGCACACGGCTTCGCTGGCAGGTTCGGACGTGGTCTCCGAGTCGGCATTCAGGCAGTGCGGTGTCATCAGGGTGGATGAAATCGCCGAACTGGTGGATGTGGCTTTGATTCTCCTGGGTCAGCCCAAGCCTCGCGGCAGAAGGGTAGGGGTGTACTCGACTGGAGGTGGTGCGGCGGTGATAGCTGCCGACGTTTTGATAAGGCAAGGTTTGGGACTGCCCTCGTTGTCGCCCGGAACTATCGAGAAATTGAACTCCATTATGTCGCAGAGGTGGTCTCGGGTAAACCCCATTGAATCCGGTGGGGACCCCTTCGATTACAATTGTCTATGGGCTCTGATAGAGGATGAGAATGTCGATGCCACTGTGGCGATTGGTGGTGGTGGTGCCGCCATGAACTATGCCTCCTGGGTTCCCATACCCCCTTCATTGAGCGGAGCGTTGGAGCAGTGGATGGATGCCCAGGAGGATAGCGAAGTCCGTGAAGTGGATAAGTTGATAGAACTGATGGGCAGGTATCAGAAGCCGGTTATCCTGGCTAACATGGGCGTCCCCAACTCGAGGAAAGGGAAGCTCTATAAGAAGCTGGAGGATACTCACCTCCTCCATTTCCTTACGCCAGAGAGGGCGGCAAAAGCTCTGGCTCACCTTGTAGAGTACAGCGAGTACCTGGGCATAGCAAAGGGAAGCTGATTATGCATAAATACGACTTTACGATACATGAAGCTCACCAGTCGCTGAAAAAGCGTGAAATATCATCGCTTGAGTTGACCCAGGCAGTGCTCGAACGCATTCATCACGTTGAAAGCGGTGTTCATTCCTTTGTAACAGTCACTGAGGATATAGCTCTAGCTCAGGCTCGGCAGGCGGATGAGCGCATCAAAGCCGGCGACATATCACCGTTGACGGGTATTCCGGCTCTTATAAAAGACAACATGTGCACTAAAGGGGTGAGAACCACCTGCTCCTCGAAGATGTTGAGCAACTTCGTCCCGCTCTATGACGCCACTGTGGTGGAAAGACTGAAGGCAGCTGGAATGGTGATGGTGGGCAAAGGGAATATGGACGAGTTCGCCATGGGCTCCTCCACGGAGAACTCAGCCTTCTTCCCCACGCACAACCCCTGGGGGCTGGATAGAGTGCCTGGTGGGAGCAGCGGCGGGTCGACAGCCTGTGTAGCTGCCGGTGAAGCTATCTATGCGCTTGGCTCCGATACGGGCGGCAGCATCCGCCAGCCCGCTGGCTTCTGCAGCGTTGTCGGCTTGAAGCCAACCTATGGGCGCGTCTCAAGATATGGCTTGGTGGCTTTCGCCAGCTCGCTGGACCAGATAGGTCCCCTGACCAAAGATGTAATTGATAGCGCGCTGGTGATGAACGTAATAGCCGGACATGACCGCAGGGATTCCACATCGGTAAAACAGCCTGTGCCCGATTATACGAAGTCGCTGCTCTCCGACCTTAAGGGGTTGCGTCTCGGTGTGCCCAAGGAGTACTTCGTAAAGGGCATGGAGAGCGGCGTGGAGCAGGCGATACGGCAGGCTGTCGCCAAGCTGGAGGAGCTTGGGGCTAAGGTGGAGTGGGAGGTATCTCTGCCTCATACTCCTTATGCGCTTGCCTGCTACTATATAATCGCTCCTTCCGAGGCTATGGCGAATCTGGCGCGCTACGATGGTGTGAAATATGGCTTCTCTGCAAGGGAAGCGGACAATATGTGGGATGCTATGGAGAAGACCCGCCAGTACGGATTCGGCTCCGAGGTGAAGCGGCGCATTATGCTGGGCACTTACGCCTTATCTGCTGGCTATTACGAAGCCTATTATCTCAAGGCGCAGAAGGTGCGCACCCTCATCAGCCGCGAGTTCACCGAAGCTTTCCAGAAGTACGATGCATTGGTTACCCCGACCTCTCCCACGGTGCCGTTCAAAATCGGCGAGAGGGCGGACGACCCTGTCCAGATGTATCTCAGCGACATCTGTACTCTGCCTGTGAACATTGCTGGCATACCTGGAATCTCTGTGCCTGCGGGGTTTGTAGATGGGCTGCCCGTAGGCTTGCAGATTCTGGGCAAGTCTTTCTCGGAGGAGACGCTGTTCAGGGTTGCCTATGCCTATGAGCAGGCAACAGGCTGGCAGAAGAGGAGACCCAAGCTGTAAATGGATGATAGACCTGTCAAGGTCACCTGTTATTCAGGGCACACCTATGCCGAGCGCCCGCTCTCATTTGTATTCGATAAAAAGGAGCATAAGGTGAAAGAAATCGAAAAGGAGTGGCAGACGCCAGGTGCGAGGCTGTTTGAGGTGCGCACCGTCGAAGACATAGTGTTTGTCCTGGCTTACAATGAGAAGTATGATGAATGGGCAGCCTTTGAGAAAACGAGGGAATGAGCAACTGCAAACTGAAAGCTGCTAATCCTGTTTAGGATTTAGGAATTAGAGTTTAGAATTTCTAAAGAGGGGGTGAGGTTACCATGAACAAAGAGGTTCTCAAGGTGCTGGAGAAGGACGCCAGAGCGACCCCGGAACAGATAGCTACTATGACTAGCTTGCCTGTGGCGGAGGTGCAGAAGGTAATAAAGAAAGCGGAGAAAGACCGCGTTATCGTCAAATATAAGACGATAATCAACTGGGAAAGGCTGGGCGAGGAGTGGGTGCAAGCCCTCATCGAGGTCAAGATTCAGCCGCAGAGGAATGTAGGCTTCGATGCTGTTGCAGAGCGCATCTACCGTTTCCCTGAGACAAGGTCGGTCTATCTGGTATCGGGGACGTACGACCTAGCTGTGCTCGTTGTGGGCAAGACCATGCACGACGTGGCATCTTTCGTCTCCCAGAAACTGGCTACGCTGGAATCGGTGCAGGGGACGGTTACCCACTTTTTGCTCAAACGGTATAAAGAGGACGGCGAAATCCTCGACGGTGGAGACAAGATGCGGCGAGAGCCGCTGACCTTGTAGTAGTAGAGGAGGCGTCTCATGTCAGCCAGGACTGGACCTAGCTCAAAACATGCCCGCGATGTTATCTCGAAGAGGGTTAAGGGTATTCCCCCTTCCGGAATCAGGAAATTCTTTGACATTCTCTCCACGATGGAGGGCGCTATCTCCTTGGGAGTGGGTGAGCCTGACTTTGCCACCCCCTGGCATATAAGCGAGGCAGGCATCTACAGCCTGGAGAAGGGCTATACGATGTACACCTCCAACAGGGGGCTGCTGGAGCTGAGACAAGAGGTGGCACGTTATCTCAATCTGCGCTACGGGCTGGAATATGACCCTGAGACCGAAATCCTGATAACAGTGGGCGTAAGCGAGGGGCTCGACCTGGCGATGCGGGCTGTTCTTAATCCTAAAGACGAGGTCATTTCGCCTGACCCCAGCTATGTTTCCTATGGCCCTTGCACTGTTCTGGCGGGAGGGGAGTTTATACCTGTGCCGACCAAAGTCGAGAACGACTTTAAGGTAATGGCTTCTGACGTTGAGAAACGGGTCACTGCCCGTACCAAAGCCATCCTGCTGGGCTATCCCAACAACCCGACCGGCACCGTGATGTTGAGGTCTGAGCTGGCGAAGGTGGCTGAGGTAGTCCGCAAGCACGACCTCTTGGTAGTATCCGACGAGATATATGAGAGGCTGGTGTACGGCGTGGAGCACACGTGCTTCGCCAGCCTTCCCGGGATGAAGGAGAATACCATTCTGCTGGGTGGTTTCTCCAAAGCCTATGCTATGACCGGCTGGCGTGTAGGCTACGCTGCTGCCACAGCGGAGATTATAGACGCCATGAACAAAGTCCATCAGTACACCATGCTCTGTGCGCCGAGGATAGCGCAGGTAGCGGCTATCGAAGCCCTGAAGGCTGGTGAAGCTGCGGTGAAGGAGATGGTGGCTGACTACGACCGCCGGCGC
>CAYHAX010000016.1:0-5359 GCA_964354695.1 uncultured Dehalococcoidia bacterium | reverse complement strand
CAACGTGCTCATCGGTGAACTCAGCATCGCCGCAGGCACCGGCTCAACATCTATACGGCTGACCCAGATGCTGGGCAACACCATAAACCGTGTGAGCAAGCTAGTCGATTCCGCTTCCGAGTATGAGGTCGAGACTCCAGCAGGCTCGGCAGTGGTGAGAGGCACAGTGTTCAAGGTGCACGTTAAGGAAGATGGCAACACCACCGTCGGTTGTGAAGAAGGCGACGTGGTATTCAGCGCCGCCGGAGAAGAGGTGGCGGTCAGCGAGGGTATGGAATCCAGCGCCTCACCCGGAGAAACACCTTCCGAGCCTGTTTACACCTTCCAGGTGGGCAACGTGAAAATCTGCTCCGAGGTGCGGGGCAACAGAGACTACACGCTTCGAGCTAATGCCACTTTCAATGCCGGCGAGACGGTCTGGATTTACTTCGAAGCAATCGGTTTCGCATCCCAGAAGACAGACAACAAATACGAGGTCTGGTACAGGGCAACCAACGTCGAGGTCTATGACCCTGATGGCGATATATACCTCCACGGTACAGAGCCTGTCGACTTCCACCAGGCTGAGTTGAAAGAGATACCCGACTACGTCAGCGGTGCTCTGCACTTCGACATTCTGGAGGAAGCGGTCTCCGGACAGTACCGCGCCACTATAGCGCTGGAAGATGTTTTCTCCGGCGGAACGGATTCTATCACAGTCAATTTCAATGTTAAAAGCTAGGGTGCTCATCTCTAGCAATCGAACATTGGGGTAAGGATCTATGCTTTCCTTGTTTAAGATGGGCACCAAAAAGAGGCGCCGCCAGCTCAATCACGTGCTGATTGCGCTCGGTGTCGGGGCGCTTCTCATCCTGATTTTTACCTTCGTCCAGCCCTTCACCAAAATCCAGTGGTGGCTCAGCGACCAGCTCTTTCTCCCCACCTCGCCCTCACCTAACATCGTGATAGTGGCTATAGACGACCAGAGCCTTGCTAAATACGGCAGATTGCCCGACTGGTCGCGTTCCCTTCACGCCCAGGCTGTAGATAACCTGAGACAGGCGCAAGCAGGCGTCATCGGATTCGACGTCCTCTTCTCAGACCAGTCCGCCGATGACCTCGAGTTCGCTGAAGCCATAGCCAGTGCTGGCAATCTGGTGCTCCCCGTGGTCGGGATTGAGCCTGAGCCCTCAGCCCAGCAAAAGGTTATCTACGAGGACTTCCTCAATCCCACAACATCCCTGAAACAGGCAGCCGCCTCCCTGGGTCATGCCAACGTCGTCCCCGACGGCGATGGTGTGATAAGGAGGCTCCCCCTCGTGGCAGGTGACGACACCGGAGACATCTACCCCGCCCTGGTTCTGGCTATGCTGCACGAGTTCTTCCTCACACCACTGCCCGAGGATTACACCATTCAAAACGGCTCGCTTCACCTGCTCGACCGCGACATACCAGTGGACGACAAGTGCCTTATGCGCATAAACTTCGTGGATAAGCCGGGCAGCTTCACCCATCTCTCCTACATTGATGTAGTGGAAGGCAATTTCGACCCCGATGCAGTGAAACATAAAATAGTGCTCGTGGGAATGACCGCCACCGGAGAGCCTGATTCCTGGGTGACCCCCATCTCCGCAGAGAAAATGTACGGCGTCGAGATATACGCCAATGCCCTGGACACCATCCTCAATCAGCGCTTCCTTGCGGAGATCACCAGGCAGACCAACATCCTCGTGGTGCTGCTCATGGCAGGCATCACCGGGCTTGTCCTCCCCCTGATAAGGCTGCGCTGGGGAACTCTGCTCGTTGTGCTGATGTTTCTGGCTTACGTGGTGGCTGCCTTCCTGGCTTTTGACCGAGGTCACGTCCTGAACATCCTCTACCCGCCCATCACCCTGCCCATCATCTATGTAACCGTAGTGCTGTGCCGCATCATTGCCGAACAATCCGACCGCCGTCAGATAAAGCAGTTGTTCGGCAGATACGTCTCCCCGCAGGTGGCAGGCGAGATAATGAACCTGGCTGACGCCAACCAGCTACGGCTGGGCGGGACGAGAAGAGAGGTAACCGTGATGTTCGCCGATATGCGCGGCTTCACAGCCTTGAGCGAGGGCTTGTCGCCTGAGGCAGTGGTAGCCACGCTGAATAAATACCTCACGCTGATTATAGAACGCGTCCTTGCCAACGAGGGCATGATTAACAAATTCGGCGGCGACAACATCATGGCGGTGTGGAACGCGCCTCAAGACCAGCCCGACCACGCCCTGCTTGCGGTGAAGGCAGCGCTGGAGGGGCAGCAGGCTATAGAAAAAGAGAACCAGCAAGGCGACTCCGCTTTGCCCAAGGTGAAATTCGGCATAGGCATCAACACAGGACCCACAGTGGCGGGCAACGTGGGCTCGGAAGGGCGCAGCGAATATACCATCATCGGCGATACCGTCAACCTGTCATCCCGGCTTTGCTCCAATGCCCCTGGCGACCAGATATGGATTGGACCTAACACCTACGAAAAAGTTAATGATGAAATCGAGGTCGAGGCACTGGAGCCGCAGCGCTTCAAAGGAAAGGCGGAGCCGGTGCCGGTATATCGTGCCCTGAGATTGCGCGTAAAGCAAGGGTAGAGCATCCTTGCCCTGCTCGTGTTAAAATATCGGAGAACCCGAAACTCAGAGCGTACAGGTAAGGGTAATAGGAGGAAGTCATGCAACTCACCGTGCTTGGCTCAAGCGCTGCTTACCCCGGACCTGGCGGCGCTTGCTCCGGATGTCTGGTAGAAGAGGGGAAAACAAAGCTCCTTGTAGATTGCGGCACAGGCGTGCTCAGCAACCTGCAGCGCGTGGCTACGCTGAAGGACGTGAAATATATAGTCATTTCGCATCTGCATGCTGACCACTGCTTCGACCTGATACCATACCGCTACGCCCTCACCCGCCCCCAGCACAAAGAACTCCATCCCAACCTGTACCTGCCTCCCAACGGCGGAAAGACCCTGTTGCAGCTTGTCTCAGCCTTCAACGATTCGCCGACTTTTTTCTCAGAATACTTCCGCGTCCATGAGTACGACACCGATTCGAAGCTCAAGCTGGGCGACCTCAAGGTAGAATTCGCTCAGGTGAAGCACTACATAGAAGACCATGCCATAGCCATCTCGGGCAGCAAGCGGCTGGTATATTCCGCCGACAGCGGGCTTTGCGACGAGCTGCTTGAGCTTGCCCGTGGCGCCGATTTATTCCTCTGCGAAGCGACCAGATACGACCCTGCAGACGCCGATTGGGGGCATCTAACCGGGGGGCAGGTGGGCGAGCTAGCGAAGAAAGCGAAAGTGAAGAGGCTCATGCTCACCCACTTCTGGCCCGACTGCGACTACACCCGCAACATAAAACAAGCAGAAGACGCCTTCGGCAAACCCGTCGAAATCGCCCGCGAACTCTCCACCTACGTCCTGTAAGCCACGAGCCTTTCCCCCTCACTCTTATCTCTCCCTCCAGCGGAGAGAGGATTGGGGGGGCACTATGTCCAACTCGCTATGGCTGGGGATTTTGGGCATAGCACGGCTAGAGTTCAGGGTTTTACATTTTCGATTATTCAGCTGTTTTTCAGCGCTGTTTTCAGAGTTTCGGGTCGGCTTCAGGGGAACGTATTTTTAGACCTTAAGGCAAACCACGCCCCTATGTCTGGGTTGCAAAGCCACGTTATTTACGTGTGTAGTGCCCCGACAGCCTGACTGAGCCCCTGAATTGTGAGTAGATAATAGAACATAAGTTCTTATTGTGCCAAGGGGAAAGTGTCACACAGAGGAAATTCTAAATCCGAAATCTAAACAATTTGGAAAAGGTTGGTGTCATCTATCGGCGGTCAGCAGGGGGGGCACGGCAAATGGGATTGGGAAATGCAAATTGCAAATATTAAATTGAAAAGTGAAAAATGGGGACACCTGGATTCCTGCTCAAGGCAGGAATGACATAGGGTAAGCCCTTCGACAGGCTCAGGGCGAACGGATTATCCCCCTCATCCTTCGGCAGGCTCAAGACAGGCTCTTATGTCTCCCTCCAGGGGCGAGGGGCGCTAGCTCTCTTCGCCTATGAGTTCGGCTACCATCTCCGCCGTCTTCCCAACGACTTGAGCCTCCCTTTCTATGAACTCAGGGTCGTTTACAGCCTGCATCACCGCCTCGAAATCTGTCCAGTCCTTTATTTTTGAGATTTCACTGCAAGTGGTGGTGCCGAACTCCTTTTCAAACCTTTGCACCAGCCTCTGTGCGATACCCATCCCCGGGAGAAGTCCATTAAGACCATCCTGAATGTGGGGACGGCCATACATCATGCCCAACACCATCACTCCTCCAGTCAATGCACCGCACGCCCTGCCCATGCCCAGTCCAGCGCACAAAGGGCCCGCCGCCTTGAAGGTCAGCTCATCCTCCAGTCCCAGGAGTTCCTGAAATGTTAGTAGCACAGCCTGGCTGCAGCCGTGGCATTTCAGTTCATAGTCATAGGCTTTCTTCCTAGCCTGCTTCTTTAGAGCCTGTTTAGAAATCTTCTGTCCCATGTTAACCTCCAAAGCCGGATTTCACGCAGGACTGAATTATATCCAGATACTTCCCCGCATGTCAAAGGCACTAATCCTCTCTCCCCTGGAGGAAAAGGCAAGAGTGAGAGATGTAAATACGTTCGCGGTGAGTTTCTGTAGGGGGTGAAACCCGCCTCTGGCGGATGGAACCCGCCATCAAAGAAGCAGGGTACATCGAATGTGTAGTGCTGGCTTGTGAAAGTCCTTGAGCACGTGGATAAAGGATCGCCAAGACTAGCCACCTGCAAGACCTTTTGAATCTGACAGCTACACGTGATTTGCTGCGGACCTTTTTTGACGCAAAGCTGAAAGATAATTAGGGGCGTAAGTCAAAAAAGGAACCCTTTTTCGGAGGCAGCGTTAGTGCTCAAAAAAAGGAATAGGCAGAATAGCTTGCGACACCTCCTATAAAAGATTGGCTCCGCAAGGACTTGCTTTTGAGCGCCTTAATTTTCAGAAGTGAACAAAACAAGCGACTGTGTTCTTTGAGCAGTAGACAAAGCGAGAACCATGCAAAAGCGAACCCTGAACCTATGTGAAGTTGCCTTCAACCTGATTCTATCTCAAGACCTTATCATCACCAACATCATCTTGAATTTCTTTATTGCTTTCAAGGCATGTGGTTCATTAGCTGGCATTATGACCATCTCATCTTTGCTTAGGCGCAGAGTTTTCCCTGAGATAACAATCTCAGCTTCTCCATCAAGAAGATAAACTAAAGCATCAAACGGTGCTGCATGTTCACTTAATCCTTGCCCCTCTCCAAAAGCAAACAAGGTTAATATTCCTGTCTTCTTATCAATTATCGTCCTGC
>CAYHAX010000015.1:0-1846 GCA_964354695.1 uncultured Dehalococcoidia bacterium | reverse complement strand
TCCTCACTGGGCCAAAGATGACAAGTTCGCCGATGGGCTGAAGAGATGGCAAAATCACAACGAACTGGACAAACACATTGAGGAATGGACCAAACAGCGTGATAGCTTCGAGGTTATGCACGCCCTACAGAAGGAAGGGGTGGCAGCCGGACCAGTGGAGCACCCCGATGACGCATACAATGACCCGCAGATGAAAGAGAGGGGCTTTTTCGAAAAGGTGACTCATGCTGAATGCGGGACGCACAGGTATCCCGGTTTGACATTCAGGATGTCGAAGACACCCAGCCGCATCCGGCTCCCGGCAGTCCGTTTGGGTGAGCACAATGAATACGTCTACAAGAAGATACTCGGCGTATCTGACGCGGAGTATGCTGAACTGGAAAAGGAGGGACACATAGGAATGGACCTGGTGCCCGGTCTCGAGATAGGCAAGTACAAACCGGAATAGGGCAAATCATCAAAAACGAAATATTTATCGAGCGAAGAGATGACAAGCGAAATATCACCAGAATTGCAGAAGTATGTTGGAAGGATATCAGGATTTATCGAGGGACCTGACGAAGTAAATAAAGCTATGATACGACACTGGTGTGAGATGGTTGAGGATGCAAACCCTGTTTACACAGATGAAGTATATGCCAAAACCAGTGAATATGGAGATATAATAAGCCCACCTATGATGCAGACAACCTGGGTTTATCCGCGCTGGTGGCCCCCGGTTGAACTGCCTCCAGATGTGGGTCCGGCTCAGCTAGACCTGCCGCTGGAAGACGTCCCGATCCCTGCAGTAATTAGCCTTACCGAGGAGTATTTCTTACCCATGCGACCTGGAGACAAAATCCATTACAAGACTAAGCTGGATAATATATCTCCTCTAAAGAAAACGAGAGTTGGAGCAGGCTACTTCATAACGACGACTAACTATTATTACAACCAACGCGATGAACTGGTAGGGACCAGCCAATACGTTCTATTCAGATACAGAATATAGACAAGGAGCCCCAACTTTAAATTAAGAAAGATTCATTGGTATGGGAGTCCGGTTAGTGTCATTAAACAAAATCTATTGGGAAGATGTCAGCGAAGGCGATAGTATACCGAGGGTCTCGCTTGAACTCACTAGAGATCGCATGGTCATGATAGTTTGCGGCACCAGAGATATATTCCCCTTGCACCATGATGATGAATTTGCACGCTCTATGGAGTACAAAGCACCAGCAGCGCCTATCGCCTTCCTGCAGGGTCTGTTGGGGCGGTGTCTGACTGATTGGGCAGGACCAATGGCGAAGATTCGAAGGATAAGTCTGCTTCTAGATTCGCCAAGCTATCAGGGCAATACGATTGATGTTACAGGCAAGGTAACGAGAAAATATGTAGATGCCAGCAGTCACAAGGTTGATTGTGAGCTTGCTGTGACGAAGCAAGACGGCACAGTAAGCGCCAGAGCTCAAGCTATTGTATCAATTCCTATCAGGTCCAAATCAGGCGGCAAGAAAAGGTAGGCTGTTAGTAGGGCAAAAAGTAAATGAAAGAAAGGAGGGGCTAGCACTATGCTTTACCTGCATGAGAACACTTACCCATTCCCGGGCGTGATTGACGAGTACATGGATGTGATGGGCACCGATTTGATGGCAGGTCTGGCTCGCCACATGACAGTGATGGGCGTCTTCAGGGTCGCTTTTCGACACCGTGAAGTGTTCTTTCTATCCGAGCTGCCGAAGGGCACAGACAGCCTGGAAGGTCTGTCTAACTTCGTAATACATGAGCGGGACGGTCTGGCATGGCACCGCGAAGGATTCAGATACCGCGATGAATGGTTCGACAGCCTGCTCGAAGGTCTGCCCTT
>CAYHAX010000014.1:0-2482 GCA_964354695.1 uncultured Dehalococcoidia bacterium | reverse complement strand
TTATCCGAGCGTAAAGACTTATGTAACGAATTTCTAAAACAGGACACTAGGAACATTTTTGCCATCGGGGACAAAAACACGTTGCGCCGAAGCTAGCCTGAACCCTGAAAATTAGGGCTTAAAAGCAAAGAAACAATTGCCGAACCCTAAAATCTGGTTGTGCTATGCCCAAAAAAAAGGCAGGGGCGTTATCGAACGCCCCCTGCTATGAACCAAAAACCCTTCTAAATTGTGAAAGTCGGCTAGCCGCGCTGCCGCTTGCGGCTGCTCAGGTAGATATGTTCGATGGTCAGTATTACCACCACGAAAAGCGCTCCAGCGGATATCATTATGGATGTGCTCATTACCGAACCGAACATTCGCTACTCCCGACCGTTATTCTGCCCCAAACCCAGGGAGCAGCAAATCCCTCTAGGGTACTTATTTGTTTGGTACTTTAGTACGGTGATGAAGGGCTGAGGAAACACGGAGGTAAATCAAACACTCAGGGGCATCCGCCTGTGGCGGATGCCCCCGCGCAGTTCCCGAACTCGCCTGTTCAGGAAATCAATCCAAAGGACATGCAAGGATAGCTTTCACGCTGAGACGCCAGGAATAGATTTAATGATAGATTTCAATGAGACCTTCATACCTTCACAGGGACCTTTTCCGGGCTGCTCAGCGAGACCGGCTTAACCAGCTTCACCATCGGCACTTCCGCAGGAGGAATGCATTCGCCACCCCTATCATGGAAGGGGATGGGCTCCCAGTACCAGCAATCCTCACACTTCTCGACCCTCATCAGACACACTTCAGGCCTTCTCATGATCCCTCCTCTCTAGTTTGCTACAACATTTACTATCAGCCTCCTCCCTATTTACTAAAACGTTTCCTCAAATCAAAATGTTCCGCAGCGCCTACACTCCTCTTATACTTTCATAAAAGGTAATTGGCAATCCTACGTACGTACTCATTTACACCTATTTGCCAGGTACTTATGTAACAGTCCGGGCCAACTTTGACGCCGATTGGCAATCCCAGGGTTAGTTTATGACGAGATGACACCGCGATAACAACCCCCTCTGGGGTAATTCTTGAAAAACTGTTGTGATTACCAAATGACGAGTAGTTGCCACCCTGGTATGATTACCTCTAACAGTAGGTAGACAGCGATTGACCCTGAGAAGGCTCGGGGCTACAATAGAATCATGGGGTATGAGGCGTTGTAGATGCCGCAGAGAAGAGAGAACAATTCTCACCGCAAAGACACAGCCAGCACCAGAACGAAAAGAGATAGCTCGCCGAAGCTTCTGAGGTGTCCCGGGTGCGGGGAGATGACTCTTTTCTGGGACAAATGCACCAATCAAGGGGTGTGCCTCAACTTCAACTGCAAGCTCTCGGCACGCTGAGGTTGATGCCATGAGGGAAGGGTGGTTAACATGATTCTGGAATATGTTCACCAAAAGATAGGTGAGGAGGTTCAAGCCCTGGCGGGGTGTTATTCCATCACCGACGAGCTCAGGGTCAAGCACAACGGCAGGGAGATACTCTGCATAGTAGGTTACTGCAACATCGACTCCTCATGCTGCGGCAACCGCAGCTTCAGATACGCTCAAGTCCCCGGCTACCTGCTGAAATGGAAGTGGAAAAAGGACAAATCGGGCAGAGCTATATCTGAGGTGGAGCCCATCGACAATATGGCAGCCAGGCAGCACATCGCAACCACCCTTCAAGACACCCATAGCATCTTCAAGCAGAATATAGAGTTCTGGTAGCACCTGCGCTCCTGCTAGCAAAAGAAGTGGGCATCCGCCAGAGGCGGATGCCCACTGACCTCACTCAGTGTGACTTTAGAGCTTACTGGTCTTGGACAGCGTCTTTCTCCATATAGAAATTGCACTTTGAGGCAAGCGACTCACCGAGATTACGCTTGACCTCGTCGAGCGGCAATGGGGATGGGCTGCCGTAGCGCAACTCCACCTGAGTGTAGCCATGGTAGAGGATGCATACGGCTTTGCGAACGCATTTATCACAGCTTCTGATTGCTACCTGCTCCAAACCCATCTACCTGCCTCCCCCGGTTATTCAAAACCATTATGCATCGAGTGCAAGGCTCTGACAATCGCAATCTATTCCTATTTATCGGCTTACTTTAGTTTTAGGGGTTGCTGACTACATAAGTACCATCGCAAATGCAAAGCGCAAAGGGAATTTCCACTACCGGAGCTTGAGTCAAAAGGAGCTTAATTGAACCTGCCGCCGACCTTGGGCAGCTTCAGCTCAAACGCCTCTTTCAGCTCGGGACATGGTATCGTAGCCCGTTTCACCAGAGTCTTCTGGATGCGCGCCCGGTTCTCCAGCTTGCTGACGAGGTTCTCCATCGCCGCTTCCCAGGTGAAGTAGGCAGCGGTGCGTTGGGCTTCATCCCGCATCTTATCTCCCTCTTCTGGATACTCCCTGAGCTGCATCACATAGCCCTCGATCTCCCTGGGGTCAGAGGTCT
>CAYHAX010000013.1:0-19156 GCA_964354695.1 uncultured Dehalococcoidia bacterium | reverse complement strand
CTCGCCCCGACAACGGTAGCAGTTGTGCGGCGCCATAATCCTGTCACGATTTCCCACCCTGGATTGCACCTTGCCGTTCATAAGGTATTCCATGAGCGCATCCCCGGCGAGAACAGCCTGGCTCTCCACAGACGAAAGGTCTATGTGCTGTCCCTCCCCTGTCTCTGCCCTGTAGTTCAGCGCCGCAACCAGCGCAAATGACCCGGTGATGGCAGCCATGAGATCCGTAGAACCAGTCATGGGGTTCGGCACACCATCGCTATAGCCAGTTAAGTTCGCCAAGCCGCTGGCGCAGGCGAAGCTGGGGGCGTAGCCTCCGTAGGTTCGCCATGGTCCCTTGGCTCCGAATGCCGACGAAGACAGCATAACGATGTCCGGTCTGATTTCCCTGAGCACCTCGTAGCCGAGACCCAGGCTTTCCATAGCCCCGGGACGCATGTTCTCCGTTGCAACGTCGCTAATCTGCACTATCCTTTTCGCCAACTCGACACCCTGAGGTTTCTTGAGATTCAGCTTCACTGACAGCTTGTGCAGGTTTATAGCGTTGAATACTGAGGAGCTCTCCACACCATGAAACGCCTTCCCCAGCGTAAAGGTCATGACACGCGTCTGGTCAACACGCGTCATGCTCTCTATCTTGATGACCTCCGCTCCAAGCAGAGACAGCAGTCCTGTAGCATAGGCACCTGCCCACAACCAGCTGAAATCCGCTACCCTGACCCCTTCCAGAGGGGCTCTATAAGGTTGTGCTCCGCTGCTCACTAAATCACACCTGATTCTCTTAGCAAGACCAAATCTTCCCTGCTGTATCCCAGTCGTTCACAATATATAGAGTCATTATGTTGACCCAAAAGAGGCGCAGCTCGACCCATTGTTGAAGGCGTTTCAGAAAAGTCGTACGCCGACGCAGGATACCTCAATCTCCCCGCAATCTGATGTTCGACTTCTACGAAAAAGCCACGTGCCTTCAGTTGGGGTGAGTTTGCCAGGTCCTCCGCAGTTGCCACTGGCACAGCAACGACCCCATAAGATTGAACCTTGTGGAAAAGCTCCTGCTTGGCGAACTGGCGCACCCACTCCTGTACCCTAGGATTGATATCATCTCCGTACAGGTGACGACCAACCCACGACGAGAACCTCTCGTCATCAGCCCATGAGGGATTACCCATGACTTGTTTCAGGCTTTCCCATTCGCGATTGGTTACAATCGTTATGATTATATAGCCATCCTTACATTCCATAGGAAGCACCAGCAAAAAACCCCTCCTTATTCTGCTGTGCACCTCCTCGAGATTGGCATAGGTGCAAACATGGTTTTGAACCAACGACATCAATACATCCTGCTTAGACACATCTATATGCTGCCCCATGCCAGTGGCTGCTGCGAGATAGACAGCGCTTAGAGTAGCCACAGCACTGCTCAGACCACATGCGCAATCCCCCACGATGCCTCCCGCTTTAACCGGCTCTCTATCAGGTTCATAAGAGTGGAGGGGAAGCAGGTAGCCCTCACCGCCAGCATGGAAAGAGTTTAGCTCATAGGCTTTGTAGTCACGATAGGGACCGGTTTGCCCGAAGGGTGTTATCGAGGTCATAACAAGGCGAGGATTAAGCGCTTCGAGATGCTCATAGCCAAGACCCAGTTCCTGCATAATCCCGGGGGGATTATCCTCGACAAAAACGTGTGCTTGCTTCACCAGCTCCCTTAAAATAGTTCTACCTGTTTCCGTCCCCACATCCAGTGTTACTCCGAGCTTACTAGTATTTAGATGCAAAAAAAGCCCGCTCAGCTCAGGATGCGGGGTGTTTTTAAGGAAGGGGCCTCTTCTTCTCGCCTTATCTCCGGGTGGTGGCTCAATCTTTATCACCTCAGCCCCTAAATCAGCCAGGAGCTTGGTGCAATACGGACCGGAGACAAGACCACAAAGCTCGACTACCTTCAAATGCGCCAGTGCCCGTTTGGACATCGTTATTTATTCTGCTCTCAACTGGAAGCCAGGGAAAATAGTGGCAATTCAACCAGAATCTTCTACTAACAATTCTAACAGAATCTATGAGCTGTGCCCAGCGCGAACTTAGGAACTACCTCGTCGAAGACCTGCCTTGGGTAAGGTTTGGTCAGGCAAATGTGGGAAACTGAAGTAGTTCATATACTGGCGATACCCCAAAATTCCCTTATCAGGGTATTGAAATCTGCAAGGTCAAGTGCTATGATTTGCACCCACACAGGTAAACTCTCATAGGTGCAAAGGGAAAGGAGGCGGGATGGCTATCAAGGTAATCATCGAGAGGACGGTAAGCGCCGATAATCAGGGTGAGGTAGCAGAGCTATTAAAGGAACTGAGAGCTAAAGCAGTACTCCAGCGGGGCTATATCTCAGGCGAAACGCTATTTTCCGTGGACAAGCCAGGCACCCATGTTGTTATCAGCACCTGGGAAAGCCTTCGCGAATGGAAAGCATGGGAGAAAAACGCCGAGCGCAAAGAGCTCTCAGCAGAGATAGATAAGCTGCTTAAAACGAAAAGTAAAATCTCTATCTACGCCACAACGCCCCGCTCCATTGCCGAAGGGGTCTGACTCGATAATTAGACGATGAGGTTACTCACCCAAAGCCCGTTTAGCCTCATCCCAGAGGGCGTTTTGCTCCTCGAAGGAGAGGTCTCGTAGGGAAACGCCGCGCTTGCGGCAAGCCTCCTCCATGTAACCGAAGCGGCGGCAGAACCGCTCGTTAGCCAGGCGCAAAGCCTCTTCTAAATCCACACCCTGCCAGCGCGCAGCGTTGACCAGGATAAATAAAACGTCACCGAACTCATGAACCTTCTCCCTCTGACTACCCGCCGTCTGCAACTCGCGTACCTCTTCGGTAAGCTTCTCCAGTATGCCCTCGAATCCCTTCCAGTCGAAGCCCACACCGGCAGCCCTGCGCTGTATCGAGTGGCTGTAGCTCAACGCCGGCATCACTCTGGGAACACCTGAGAGCAGCGAGTCATCTTTTTTGCGCTCGTTCTGTTTTAACTCCTCCCACTTCAATTCAACCTCACCGGCGCTCGCAACCTTAGACTCGCCGAAGACATGGGGGTGGCGTCGGATAAGCTTGGTGCTGATGCCCTTGATTACATCATGTATGTCGAACTCTCTGGACTCACCAGCTATCTGAGCATGCAGCATAATCTGCAACAGCAAATCGCCCAGCTCGCCGCAGAGCTTATCGGTGTCCTCATCATCAAGAGCCTGGAGTACCTCATAGGCTTCCTCGATGAGATAGGGCTTCAAGGAAGCATGGCTCTGCGCCCTGTCCCAGGGGCAGCCATCGGGCGTCCTCAGTCTGGCAATGATTTTCTCCAGCGTATCGAAGCTAGAGGGGTCTTGCTCCATGAACCTTCCTCTAATAATAGTAGTTACAGCGTCGGCTGTGGGATATGTTCCGCAGGTCTCACCAGTTTCAGGTTCAACGCCTGGTAATCGCACTTGAGCACACAGACGCCGCACCCCATGCACTTCTCAGCATCTATAGAAGCCTTCTCTTTTTTCGAGCCTTTGACCTTCGCCATCTTTATGGCGCCGAAGGGGCACCACTCCACACATATCTCGCAGCCAGTGCAGTCATCCTCTTCCACGCGGGCTTCGTATCTGCTCTTAGCAATGCACTTGGTCACCGGAGCCTGGAACCTGAAGACAGGCTCGTAGACCATGCAGCAATCGGTGCAGCAATTGCACATCCCCCAGCGTGGTCTCATGCGCGTGGAGTTCTCACAAGTATGAATCAGTCCCTCCTCCTCACACTGGTCTATCAATGCCATAGCCTCTTCCTGGGTAAGCCTCTTGCCAGCGTTGCGACTGACGAGGTACTCAGCAGCTAGATTGAACTGGACGTCAACCATGTCGTGAGATTTCTGGCACTTCTTCCCCAGCGCTCCCTTGCGCCTGCGGCAGGTGCAGTATGAGACAGCTATCGAGCGCGCCGACCCCACTATCTGCCTCATATCCTCATAAGGCAGTATCTCAGGGCTGTTGACGATGGCTTTGTAGGCAGGGACAATCCTGCCCTGGGGCACATCGAGTTTCAACCAGCTTGAGACCTGGTCGGGGTCCCACTCATTGACGCAGAAGTCGTCCCAGAGCTCGAAGAGCTTCTTGTCGCGAACATCATCACGTTCGAAAGAGCACATAGTTATGTCATGTAACTGCACCACAGCGAGGGCGAAACTGGACTCCTCCAGGTTCTCAGGACCTCTGGCGAAGATGACACCTTTGCGATACAAGCCTTCCACTTCCTTCTTCACCTTTGCCACATCCATACCGAGCTTCTTCGCCAGCTCATCGAATTTCATGGGCAGAAGCACCACAAGCTCGGCTTGCCTAGGAGTCATCAGGTATTCCAGAATGCGCCTGTAACGGACTGAGTTGGCGTAGCCATGCCTCGCCGCCAGCGCCGTATGTGCATCGTTCTTGGGCATGTCGAACTCCCTCTGAGTCATTATATAGTCCCCACCCCCGCATTGACAAGGAGAAAGCCTCTCGACTACCATAGCTTATGGAATCGAGGTAGCCATTGAAAGCTCTGCCAGCGATAAACACCATCCTGTTCATCCTCTGCATACCGGTATTGCTCATCACCACCGACGTCAGGTTCGCAGCAAACAGTATCCAGCTCTACGAGTACGGCTTTAACAAGTACGAGGTCAGCGAAAAGATGGAGCTGAATAAGGAGGAACTGCGAGACGTTGCCCAACACCTGATTGACTACTTCAACTCAGACCAGGAATTCATCGACGCCGAGGTGTTTAACGAACGTGACGTACTACATCTGAAGGATGTCAAGGGTTTGATTCAGCTAGTCTACCGCCTGCAATTTATCGCTCTTGCCTATATTATCCTTTACATAGTCTTTAACTTAATTGTGCTACGCGGCGCTTTATGGCGAAAGCTTGCCCGGCGACTGATATGGGGATGCTGGGCTACCATCGCTTTGATTGCTGCCATAGGGTTTATAGCGCTGGTCGGCTTCGACGAGCTATTCCTCTGGTTCCACCTGGTCAGCTTCCGCAACGAGCTATGGCAGCTTTATCCTGGAGACCCACTCTTAGTAATGTTCCCTCAAGGTTTCTTCAATGACGCCACGCTGTTCATAGCCGCAGCCGTGATTGTGGAGGCACTGGTCATCTGGGGAATCGCTTGGGGCTATCTGCGGTTCAGCGAGAAGAGAATGGTTCCCAAAAAGTAGGGGCACGGCTGGCTCAATGGCAGCCAGAGCAACTGGGAGCAGAGCACGTGCTACAGCCACCGCCAGCCCCGGCTACCGCAGCCGAAGCCCCGCTCGAACTCTTCGAGAAGGCGGCAAAGGTTGATACAGCTCGCTTCGACCCTTTCTTGCATTTGGGGCATGGTGCATCCTCGCTTGCCTGGCTCATGGGGCGAATCTGCTCAAATTTAATCCCGCACTTGGGACAATAGTACTCGTAAATCGGCATCCCCTTCCTCCAACTAGATTCTATCACCCACTCAAGCAGCAAGTCAATTTGACACACTAACGCCACTTGTGACATTTAGTCCTTGACAGAGCAAGAAAGGGTATCCTCATAATGCCTCTGTCACATCGGGCCAGAGATAAAGGGTTAGATATGGCTCTGCCCCAACCCCTTTATAGAGAAAGAACTCAATCTTCTGGTCATCGCCGGGTTTATCGGGGACAAAGGTGATTGCCTCCTGCCACTCTTCTTCATCAGCCAGCTCAAAAGGACCTATCTCCTGTATCTTCTCCCCGCCGAGCAAAACCTCCACCCTGTAGTTTGTGTACTGGTGCTCATGGTTCACAACGCCGACTGTAACCTGCGCCTGCTCGCCCACAATGAGCTCGCGGGGATAATCGGCAGCCAGCCCCTCCGAACCGAGCAGATAAAAATCTGTGAAGGACTCCTCCGCTTCGGGGGTAGCTACCACGTAGAACAGCGCCCCCGCTGCCCCTAATATAGCGAGAACGAGCAGAACGCAAACTGCCCTCTCCAATCTCGACATACTGCCAATACGCGGCATCACGATTCGTATCCGTGGCTCAAATCTCTCGCCCTGGGGTAATTTCCTGCGTCTGACCAGAGCGACCAGCGAGGCTATAAAGATGAAGATGGCAAGGGCAATAAAGATGGGCTCCAACCGTATTCCCCAAGGGGTGTAGTTAAGGATAAGCCCTACCAGTGGTACAATGGCAAAACTGAGCACAAGGCTCAGAGCTAAACGCTCCACAGCCTGCAGGCTCTCCTTTCGGGGGAACAGGGCTGCTATCAGCGTGTAACCGGGGAATAATAACAAAAAGACAGCCCCCAGGATGACCCGAGGTGCTCCGGTCGTGAGTTCCACCACCGGTGTCAGCACCGCAGTGAGTATCATAATCAATATCAATTCCATAGCGAACTCCTCGAGTTGTACAGCCAAGTCTACACCTTAGAACCCTGCCAATCAAGACCAGGCACACACCTGACGGCGCTTCACTTTTCAGTACTCATCCCCCTGCTTTTCATAGTGCCGCAGAGACAACCCAGGGATAAGAATTGCGGCACAGCTAGCCTGAGTTGACAACACACTCTCTCCATGATATGGTAGAAACAGGGTATGAAGCGACCTCAGCGCAGCAGAAGGAGCGTTAAAAATGAGACAGAAGGTAGAGGCTGCCCTGGCTAAGATAAGACCTCACCTGCAGGCGGACGGTGGAGATGTCGAGCTGGTGGATGTCAGCAACGGTATCGTTACGGTGAAGCTGACCGGAGCCTGCGGCGGATGTCCCATGGCAGCGATGACACTGAAGCGTGGTGTGGAGCGGGTGATAAAGGAGCAAGTCCCCGAGGTGGTCAAGGTGGTCGAGGTACTCTCTGTTTAGAATCCCAAGAGGCGTTGCACACGGCGTGTGCAACGCCTCTATTTTCCCCTCTAGAATTCCCGGCTAAACCCCTTTTTCCAGCTCGAAAGCCCTATGCAAAGCGCGTATGGCATCAGTAACCTTAGATTCGTCTATAATACAGGTTATTTTTATCTCCGAAGTTGTGATTAACTCTATATTTATGCCCTCCTCGGAAAGGGCTTTGAACATTCTGGCGGCATAACCTGACGCGCTCTGCATTCCAGCGCCTACTATGCTCACCTTCGCCAGCTTGGTATCACTGACACACTCACTAGCCTTCACCGCCTTCACCACAGGCTCGATAACCCTCATCGCTTTGTTCAAATCGGTCTTAGCCACAGTGAAGGTGAGATCAGTCACCTTGTTTATACTGGCGTTCTGGACTATGGTGTCCACACTTATGCTCGCCTTAGCCAAAGAGTCGAATATCTTGCTGGCAATGCCCGGCTTATCGGGGACGCCAACAATAGTCACCTTGGCTACGTTAAGGTCATGCGCGATTCCTCGCACCTTATTTCCAGCTTCCATCGAAGCACCTCCGTGGATAAGAGTACCAGGGTTATTGCTGAAACTCGAAGCAACCAGTATTGGCATTTTATGAAGCTCGCCCAGCTCCACAGCCCGCGAGTGCATAACCTTGGAGCCGAGGGATGCCATCTCCAACATCTCCTCATAGCCTATCTCCTTGAGCCACCTTGCCTCCGGCACCAGCCTGGGGTCTGCGGTGTAGACGCCATCCACATCTGTATATATCTCGCATATCTCTGCACCCAGGGCTATAGCCAGAGCCACCGCCGTGGTATCAGAGCCACCCCGACCCAGAGTCGTGATATCCATCTTGTCGGTTACCCCCTGAAAGCCGGCAACTATCACAATCTTGCTTCTATCAAGCTCCTTGGTGATTCGTCGAGGCTCGATTCCCAGGATACGCGCCCTGCTGTGTACCGCGTCTGTCTTTATTCCTGCCTGAGCCCCGCTGAGGCTGATCGCCTGATGCCCCATAGCCTTTAATGCCATTGCCAGCAGCGAGCAGGATACTATCTCGCCCGTAGAGAGGAGGAAATCCATCTCCCGCTCGTCAGGCTCGTCTGTAACCTGCTGGGCAAGTTTAATCAGATTATCGGTGGTTTTGCCCATGGCTGAGACCACCACTACCACCTGCTTGCCCTTTTCCTGGGCTGCGATTGCCCTGCGGGCAACATTCTTTATCTTTTCGGCGTCAGCCACCGAGCTGCCGCCATACTTTTGCACAACGATTGCCATCATCCTCTCCCTTGTACCAGCTTACCCATGATAGTATAGCCATCTTCTATGAAAATTCCAGTGGCTTTCGCCGCTTTTTCACTGAAAACTTCAGCCCCCGCAGACTTGACCCCAGCGCCCCAGAACACGAATGGCACAGGGTCTCCCACATGGGTACGCACCTCTATAGGCGTAGCATGGTCCGGCATAGCTAATATGCAGAGGCTATCCTTTTTATAAGAAAGGAGCTTGCTTATGACCTCTTTGTCCACAAGCTCGATGGCTTTTATCTTGTCATCGACTAAGCCGCCGTGAGCTGCCTCGTCAGGCGCTTCGATGTGCACTACCACCAGGTCATGTCTCTCCAGCGCCTTCAGGGCACCCGCTGTTTGAGCGACGCAATCGTTGTCCATGCCGTCCGTTACCCCAGGGATATCCAGATTCTCTATCCCCGCCATCTTCGCCAGACCCTTGAGTAGGTCGACTCCAGAGGTCATGGCTGCGCTCAGTCCATAGGCCTTCTTGAATGACGGCAACCTGGGTATCTCGCCGCTGCCCCAGAAGAGCCATATCATGCTGGCAGGTTTTTCGCCGCGGGATTGGCGCGCCTTGTTCACAGGATGGTCTCTCAATACCTTCACAGAGCGCTCCATGAGGTCGCGCAAAATCTCGCTCCCCGAACCCCGAGGGAGGAAATCGCTAATGGGTTTGTTTGGGATATCGTGCGGCGGGGTACAGACAGCCTTAAGCGTATCAGTATGCCCTTTAATCTTGCAGATGTGCCTGTAGCTGACGCCGGGGTAGAAGCGCACCTTATCGCTGCCCAGGCTTTTATTCACCGCATCCATCAGGGCATGGGCATCAGCGTCGCCGATATGCCCTGCGCTGTAGTCCCACATCCTGCCGTCGCGGACAGCCACCAGATTACAGCGAAAGGCGACCTCTCCCTTTTCGATAGGGATGCCCATGCTGGCAGCCTCGATGGCGCTCCTGCCCTTATAGTAGACTTTAGGGTCATAGCCCAGTATGGACATGCAAGCGCAAGCGCTGGAAGGCTCCATCCCCCGGGGTACAGTCTGCACCAGCCCCAGTGTGCCCTCCCTCGCCATACGGTCGAGGTTGGGGGTACGTGCCAGTTCGAGGCAGGTCTTGCCCCCCCGCTCAGCCAGAGGTCTGCCCGAGGAGCCGTCTATTATCACAACGCAGTATTTCACAATAGACAAAGTATAACTGCGTAAGGGCGCCAATTCAAGGAGACCCAGCTAGGTTGAAGCGGATGTGCCTACTCTATTGTGATTTGAGTACCTGCGTTGTTGAGGAAGAAAACCTCTCCGAATTCCCCTGCCAGCGCTGCGGAGGCTTGAAATCCCGTGCAGTGGGAGACACCCAGCCTTTGCAGACCGAGTTCCTTCATCTCACTCGCTGTTTTCTGGACACGCTCCTGCGAAGCCACCATCAGATGCGTGCCGCCAAGAATAGTATGGATATATTCGCCTTTGGTGAGCTTCTGGACATGGCGAACGGTGTTCACGATACCACGGTGCGCGCAGCCCGTAATCAGCACCAGACCTTCGCTGGTTCTGACTATTAGAGCGAGGTCGTCAGCCAAGGGGTCGGGCACCATTTTATCGCCCTTCTTGACGCAAAGCCTGTCATCAATGGTCTCATAATCGGTGGTCATCTCTATCTCGCCGGTGGTCATTATGTCAGCGCTTATCTTGAAAGGCTTCCTTGTTAAATTAAAAGAGACACCAAATGACTCCAGATTCTCTCTAGTAAAGGGTATTCCCACATAACGCTTCATCTCGCCGAACATCACATACTTCGGCACCCAGATGTCAGGATGAGCTATAACCTGCACCTCTTTCCGCACCCTCCTTAATACCTCTTGCAAGCCGCCTGTGTGGTCGCCATGAGCATGGCTGAGCACAATCACGTCTATGGTGGAGAGGTCTATGCCCATGAGGTCGGCATTATGCACGGCTGATATGCTCATGCCGGTATCGAGCAGCACTTTTGCGCTTTCGGCCTCAACCAGGATGCTCAAGCCCCACTCGCCGAGGAAGCCGAGTTGAGCGGTATTTTCACTCAGAGTAGTTATCCGAACAGCTATGTATCACCCCCAATCAGGGGTAAGTATAGCGCCAGCGAGAGCGAAGTTCAATTATCGTAGGGGCAGAAAGTTTTCTGCCCCTACATTCGGGTAAAAGACATCCTACCTGGATAGCGAGGGCGTTCGCAGGAGGTAGCGCCTGTCCTCTGTGGGAAACACCTCTCTCAAAGGCATGGTGGCGCCTGACTCGATGGCGGTGAAGCCGTATTCATCGCGAATGCGGTCTATCGCCAGGTTGAGCCGCTCCCTAAGCTCCGCCCAGGGGTCGAGCATGTCAAGCTGCCTTCCCTCAGCCAGGTGCGACACGCCGATGCCGATGAGACGCACCAGGGAAGCCCTCTGCTCCAGCGCTTTATCTAGTAAGCTACATCCGATTTCGAAAATTGCCCAATCGGTATCCACAGGCTGCTTCAGGGTGTGGTTGCGGGTTATGGTCTGGAAATCGGCGTACCTCAGCTTCAGGGTAATGCACCTCGCCGACTTGCCCTGAGCCCTCAGCTCGTTGCCCACCCGCTCGGCGAGGTAATGCAGCACGGCTTTGAGGAAGCTGCGGTCCAGGGTGTCCTCGCTGAAGGTGGTGGAGCGACTTATAGACTTGGGCGCTCCGAACGGCTCCACCTTGCTGCTATCCATCCCGTTGGCGTAGCGATGCAGCACCTCGCCGTGTAGGCCGAAGGTCTGCTTCAGGAAAGAGGGCGGCAGGCTGGCAAGCCCCCCTACAGTTGTAATGCCCATCCTTTTCAGTGCGCTCCCCGCCTTCTCGCCAACGCAGGGCAGCTTGGAGATGGGCAAGGGCGCGAGGAAAGCGCGCTCTCCGCCGGGCGCGACCTCGATAAGACCGTCGGGCTTGGACAGGTCTGAGGCGACCTTTGCCACCACCTTCGAGGTTGCTATACCTACCGATGCGGTTAGCCCCAGCTCGTTTCTCACCCGCTGCTTTATTTTAAGCGCCGTTTCCCTGGGAGGACCATAGAGAGGCTCGAAGCCGGTGAGGTCGAGATAAGCCTCCTCCAGCCCTATAGGCTCGATATCGGGCGTGAGCTCGCTCAGTATCGCCATGAACCTTTCCGAGGCATCGCGGTAGTGATGTAAGTTGCCGCTGAGGAAGATAGCATGGGGGCACAGGCGATGCGCCTGCCCCAGAGGCATACCCGACTTCAAGCCGTAGGCTCGCGCTTCGTAAGAGGCACAGGCGACCACGCCCCGACCTCTGGGGTCGCCGCCCACCACCACAGGCTTGCCCCGCAGAGCAGGGTCGAGCACCTGCTCTACTGAGACAAAGAATGCGTCGAGGTCGATATGAAAGATGCAGCGAGCCATCTTACAACCTTACTGGAGAACATATGTTCTAGCATATTATAGGCAGATCCCCCGCCTAGTGTCAAGAGTTTTTTGCCGCTATTGCGAGGGCGATGGGGGGCAGTCCCCCGACATTAGACCTCGCGATGACAGGCACTTGACAAAAGCGGTTTATGGTTCCATAATGGAACTACTATGGAACCAGAGAGGTGTTAAATGCGTGCCATCACTGTCAAAAACATTCCCGACAATCTATATCAGCGTTTAAAGCAGAGTGCGACGGAGAATCGACGTAGCATCAACAGCGAAATACTAGTCTGCATAGAACAAACAGTACAAAGTCAGAAGCATGAGGGCGTTAATGACATCCTTGCCAGGGCTCGCAAGATGCGTCAAAAAACCAGAGGACATATGCTCACTGACAGGAAATTTAACGAGATGAAAACAGCGGGAAGACCATGATTGTCGTAGACACAAATGTGATCGGTTACCTATTCTTATCCAGCAAGAGCACAGACCAGGCCGAACAAGCACTGGTTAAAGATCACCATTGGGTTGCGCCTCCAATATGGCGAAGTGAGCTCTGCAATGTCTTGGCAACCTGTACAAATCGTAGCTTAATAAACCTGGAAGATGCTATCCTTATTATTTCAGAAGCTGAGCAACTAATGAAAGATTCCGAATACGAAGTCGCTTCAGAGAAGATTCTCAGACTAGCAACACAAAGCGGATGCTCCGCTTACGACTGTGAATTTGTTGCCTTAGCAATGGATTTGAATGCTCCCCTCGTTACTGTAGACAAGAAGATACTCGCTAAGTTCCCCGATGTGGCAATTTCTTTAGATAAGTTCGTATCCAAACAGTAGGCATCATAAAACCACACAGAAGGAGCCTTGCCCTACTGACACCCCATTTGCCCAATGACCACAGTACTGGGCGTTGATTTCTCGTAAAAGACTGGCTATACTATCAACCACCTCAGACAAAACAAGGGGAGGTTAAAACTAGAGAGGAGGTTTAAAATGCCTGAGTTGGAAGTTGGCAAGGTGAACGCTTTCTTCGCCCGTCCGGTAGTGGCCGGCATCGACCTGACTGCGCCTATTAAGGTCGGGGATAAAATCCACATCAAGGGGCACACCACAGACGTCGAGGTAACGGTCGAGTCGATGCAGATTCACAATGCGAACGTGCAGGAAGCCAAAGCTGGGGATTCCATAGGGATCAAGGTGCCGGACAGGGTGAGACCCGGCGACCACGTCTTCAAGGTTACTTAAGGGGACCGCATCAAACCGACAGTACGTTCGCTGCTCAGCACCCTCGGCTACTTAGTGCCTGTTATCGCTTTGCCCAAGTTCGCCATCTCGATGGCGTGCAGCGCAGCCTGGGAACCGTAGTTGCCTGACTTCGTGCCTGCCCTCTCTATGGCTTGCTCCAGGTTGTCCGCAGTAATCACACCCAGTATAACCGGCACGCCGGTATCCAGGCTCACGTTGGCGATGCCTTTGCTTACCTCTGAAGCTATGTAATCAAAGTGAGGCGTCCCGCCGCGAATTACGGCACCGAGGCAGATTATCGCATCGTATTTCTTGGTGAGAGCCATCTTCTTGGCGATAAGAGGTATCTCGAATGAGCCGGGAGTCCAGGCGACATCCACATTATCAGCCTTGACACCATGGCGGGTAAGCGTATCCTGGGCGCCATCCAGAAGTTTGCTGGTGATGAACTCGTTGAAGCGAGCAACCACTATCCCGAACTTCAACCCCTCCCCTACTAACTTGCCTACATAACGCTTAGCCAAAATGCACCTCCCTTTTCTAGCGATCAGCAGTCAGCTATCAGCTTACCATATCACTGACCGCTGAAAGCTATGTTTCACTCATCTAGTTTGATGAGATGTCCCATCTTCTTGCGCTTGGTTTCCAGATATTTTACATTCTGCGGGTTGGGCTTGCAAATTATGGGCACTGTCTCCACCACCTGCAACCCGTATCCCTCGAGTCCAATGACCTTTCGAGGATTGTTGGTGAGCAGCCTGATTTTGCGCACCCCCAGGTCTGCCAGTATCTGCGCGCCGATGCCGTAATCCCGAAGGTCGCTGCCAAATCCCAGCGCTTCGTTTGCCTCAACGGTATCCAGTCCCTGGTCCTGCAAGGCATAGGCTCTAATCTTATTGTGCAGCCCGATACCCCGCCCCTCCTGCCTCATGTAAAGGAATATCCCGCGCCCCTCGTCGGCTATAGCCTTCATAGCGAGGTCAATCTGCTCGCCACAGTCGCAGCGCATGCTGTGGAACACGTCACCGGTGAGGCACTCGCTATGCACCCTCACCAGCACAGGCTTATCCCCATTGAGGTCGCCCTTCACCAGCGCCACATGCTCATCTGGGTCGATAGCGCTCCTGTAAGCTATGGCTAGGAAATCACCGAACCTGGTGGGCAACCTGGCTTCAGCCACTCTAAGTATAAGCTTCTCATGGCGACGGCGATGAGCGATAATCTGCGCCACGCTTATCATCTTGATGCCGTACTTGTCCGCTGTCTTTTCGAGTTCGGGCACCCTCGCCATAGTGCCATCCTCATTCATTATCTCGCAGATGACCCCTGCGGGATACAGCCCTGCCGCCTTCGCCAGATCTACTGCGGATTCGGTATGACCCGCGCGCACCAGAACACCGCCGTCCCTGGCACGCAGAGGGAACATGTGCCCGGGACGCGCTATGTCCTCGGGCTTGGTAACGGGGTCTATGAGAGCCCTCACCGTGGCTGAGCGGTCGTGAGCTGAGATACCTGTGCTCACCTTATGCCTGGCTTCTACGGATACAGTGAAAGGGCTGGAGAATTTCGAGGTATTATCCTGAACCATCATGGGTATTTTCAGCTCATCCAACCTATCGGCGGTCATGGCTATGCAGATAAGCCCCCGGGCGTGCTTCGCCATAAAGTTAATCACCTCAGGGGTGACCTTCTCCGCAGCTATGACCAGGTCTCCCTCGTTCTCTCTGCCCTCATCATCAACGATGATGAGGAACTTACCCGCTTTTATATCCTCGATTGCCTCAGGTATCGTCGCTAGAGCCATTTCTTAACCCCTAAAGTCTAGGTTGTAAACCCGTGCTTGCCCAGATACTCGAGGGTTACGCCGGGTTTGTTCTCTCCCCTTAATTTTTCCACATATTTGGCAATTATGTCAACTTCCAGATTCACAGCATCGCCGGACTTCTTGCGCCCCAGCGTGGTATGCTTTTGGGTGAAGCCGACCAGAGAGACCACAAAGGAAGCTGCCTCGTAGTGGGCGATGGTGAGGCTGACGCCGTCCACAGCGATAAACCCCTTCTCCACCACATAACGCATTATATCCGGGGGCGCAGCGATTTTCATCAAAAACGCTTCCCCCTCCGGAACCAATGAGCTTACTCTACCAGTAGCATCCACATGACCCTGAACGAAGTGACCACCGAAGCGCCCATCGGCTGCCAGCGCCCGCTCCAGATTGACCCCGTCGCCGGGCCGCAACGTTCCCAGGTTGGTGCGGCGCAGGGTCTCAGGCATCACATCAACAGAGAAGGCATTGCCGCTAATCTTTGTAACCGTAAGGCAAGCGCCGTTAACCGCTATGCTATCGCCCAGCTTGGTGCTTTTGAGCACCCCAGAAGCCGCGATAGTCAGCTTTCCTGCCTGCAAAGACTTAGCAGTGCCTACCTCTTCCACAATGCCTGTGAACATACCTGTCAGCCTTTAGATTTCCTATCTGATTATCGTCATTCTATCATCTCACTAGTCTGGGTGCAACTTGGAGGCATAGAATACATAGGGGCGTCCTTCCGCGGAAGGACGCCCCTACAGAACTGTATTGCTTTAGCGATTCCTTACTTGATTCCGTACGCTACCTGAACAGACAGGGTTATCTCCAGTTCGCCAGCGCTGATCGGCGTAGTTGCAGAAACGGCTGCATCATAGCTCCGCACCGCATACGGCACAGGGATATAGCCGCCGCTCTCGCTGATATAGAAGGGCTTGTCCAGCTTGATGCCAGCTAAGTCCGCCATCTGCTCAGCCTTGGCTTCAGCATCCGCCATAGCCTTCTCCCGAGCCTGGGTGTAATAGGTCGTGGGGTTATCCACAGTGAAGCTGATGCCATTTATGCGGGTCAGGTCGCCGCTAGCCTCAGCCACCGCATCTATAATCGTGCCGGATTTGCTCATGTCCCTTATCTTCGCCGTCACCATGTTGGTCACTTTGTAGCCGATGGTAATCAGGGTTTCAGCGTCCTTGTCCCACTTCGTCACCACCTCGATATTATACACAGCGGTCTGAATGTCCTTATCGGCAACGCCGTTAGACTTGAGCGCAGCTACCACCGCCGCCATAGCGGTCGTAGCCTCTGTCTGCGCCTCCTTCACGGTCTTCTCCTGGGACTCAATACCCAGATTCAGGATAGCAACATCGGGCACAGCCTTCACCTTACCCTCGCCGCTTACCCAGATGCCTGTCTGCTGGGTGTTTGATCCGCTCTGGCTGGTCTCCTCACAAGCGACCAGCAGCAGAGCCACCACTGCGACCAGTCCCACTACCAATAGCAGCCCTTTCTTCATCTATAACCTCCTCTTAATAATAAATTACCCTAATTACTTTCTCACCTCACGCGCACAGCGCTTTTACGCTGTCTCAAGACAAATATAGTCATCGCAACCAGAGCGAACAGCACCGCACCCATAGCTATCTCAATCTGACGCAAGGGCAAACCGCCTGCCTCCTGCCCTGCCGCTGCTTCACCACCGGGAGGAAGCGCCGCAGGGGCGAGCATACCCGTCTCGTTCCCCGCAGTCTCATTCCCTGCGGTCTCGTTTCCAGCGGTCTCGTTTCCAGCGGTCTGGTTCCCCGCCACCAGGGCTTTCTCTCCATACCCGGGCGTCGGCTCGGGGGTGGCTTGAGGTGCCAAATCGGTCAACACGCCAGTATCGTTACCCGCACCCTCGGAGACAAACGTGGAAAAAGTCCTGCTCGGCGGCTCATTAAGCAGGTCGCCACCGCCAGGCGCGCTCCCAGCGATATTGAGGAAATCTACCGCAAGCAGCACCACCAGCACCAGGGTAGCCACAGCGGTAGCGGGACGCAGCCAGCGCAGACTAGATGCACCGAACACGCCTTCACGTCTGATCTCGGGCACAGCTATGGTGAAGGACCTCGGCACCGGCACCTGGGGCACCCTGCGCAGCAACTGTACTGCCATGCGCAGCGATTCAAGCTCACTGGAGCAGGCTTCACAAGCCTCGAGGTGGCTTTCAACAAGTACCCTATCCTCGCTTCCGAGGCGATTATCCATGTACTCGGAGAGCATCCCCTGTATTTTCTGGCACAGGGTCTCTTTACCAAATCGGAACATAGCATTCCCTCTATTTATTTAGACGAAATTTGGGGGGCAAAAGTTCCTTTCTTCTCAGCAAAAACTCCTTAAGGCGCGTTCTCCCTCTGTTCAGACGTGACTTGACAGTGCCCAGAGAGCTGTCCATGACCTGAGCCACCTCCTCGTAGCTGAAGCCCTGGATATCGCAAAGAATGATTGCCAACCGCTGGTCCTCGGGAAGATGAGTCAAGCCCTCGTCTATGAACCTGCCCAGCTCGCGGCGCAGGGCATAATCCTCCGGCGACTCGATATCGCTCGCCTCGGGGTCGTTCTCAGGCTCGAGCAACAGTGTATCCAGCGAGATGACACGGGTTCGCCGAGCCATCCTCATCTTATCACGACAGGAGTTCGCCGTGATACGCAAAATCCAAGCCTTGAAGCTGCCCCCCCGGAAATTGCAGATGGCTTTATATGCGGAAAGAAATGCATCCTGGCTGGCATCCTCAGCCGCCTCGACGTTTCCCATCATGCGCAGGGCAACGTTATAGACCAGCCGTTGATACTGCCCAACCAGGAGGTTGAAAGCCTCGACATCGCCGGCTCGACTTCGCGAAATTAGCTCTTGTTCATCCATAGACATAAACTAGTATACTAAGGTGTACTTTGATACACTTGACTGTCAAGCTACATCATTTATACTATGTTTTGACATACACCGAGTAAAGATGCGCTCATTTTACCATGTTTGCCCAGGGCAATGTAACCATATTAGTACAGACAGGGGGCTTAAGCCCCTTGTCCAAACCTGAATGATATGAAAAGACTTGTACTTGAAACACTGGAAGTCCTTCTCATAGCGCTCGCTATCTTCTTTGCCATCCACTTCATGCTGCAAAATTTCAGGATCGAAGGCTCAAGCATGGAACCCAACTTGCTTGACGGGCAATACGTGCTGGTTCTCAAGACACCTTACTGGTTCGGAAATAACCCCAGTCGGGGCGAGATTATTGTAGCTCATCACCCCACGGGCGGCGAGGACGTAATAAAACGCATCATCGGCTTGCCAGGCGAGACGGTGGAGGTAAAAAGGGACGGCAGTGTCTATATAGACGGACAGAAGATAGAGGAGCCATACATATCGTCGCCTCCGGGAATGCCTCATCCCGCCGAGGTCGTGCCCCCCGACAATTACTTCGTCATGGGGGACCACCGAGATGTTAGCGCCGACTCGCGTGTCTGGGGCACTGTCCCACGCAACGATGTGGTTGGCAGGGCATGGATAACTATCTGGCCCATGCACGACTGGGGATTCGCCCCCAACCGCGCCATAGAGTTCGAAAGCTCAACCTCCGCTCTGCAACCAGCATACCCATAAGCTTATGGATAATCCCCACAAAGCTCCCATACTTGACTTAAAATTCGACATAAACTAAAATCGTTTTAAATCGAGGAAATTTCTAGAGAGACCAACATGAAAAAAGACTTGATGGCAATCCTGGCTTGCCCCGTATGCAAGGGCGACCTTAAACTCGAAATACAGGAAGAAGACGAAAAAGAGGTAATCACAGGCACTCTGAAGTGCCCCAAATGCTCCGAGAATTATCCCATAAAGGATGCTATCCCCAATCTGCTGCCGCCGGAGCTTCGTAAGTAGCGCATGGCTTTGAGAAAAAGTCGGGAGGTAAGAACAGATAGATGAATAGATTTCAAATAGGTGGTACGCTGATTTGCATCGGCTGTATTGTTCTTGCCGGTTTCTTTGTGGCGTGTCTGGTTATGGGTGGCGCATGGCGTTTCTGGGCTATCGCTGCGCCAGTTATCGTTATTTTCCTGGGAGCGCTGGGGATCGGGTTCTCCATCGGACGGCTGATGTCCACCACGGAGGAAGCCCCTACAGCCTCAAGCAAAACCAAGCAAAAGAGCACCGCCAGCTCCGCATCCTGAAGCGGTGTCGCTTGTAGCCCATCCTAAGGCGTGTAGGTAACCCTCGACTCCGGGGATTCCCAGACTTCAACCTGTGAGATAGCTACCCCTTTCGTTCGCTTTTTAAGCTCATTATAGATAGTTTCCGCTATGTTCTCCGAGGACGGGTTGGTTTTGTCGAAGGGTTTTATATCGTTCAAGCAGACGTGGTCGAAGCGCTTCAGCACCTCCCCGACATGCCTTTTCAGCTCCACAAAATCGTAGGCTATCCCTATCTGGTTCAGCTTCTTAGCCTCCACGCTGACCACCACCTCGAAACGATGACCATGCAAAGCCTCGCACTT
>CAYHAX010000012.1:0-3494 GCA_964354695.1 uncultured Dehalococcoidia bacterium | reverse complement strand
CTTGCCCTCAGCATAGGTCCGCTGCAAGAGCAATTTATGGCTAAATCAGCAGGTAAAATACCCACGCCCTTCGTGCGAGCTAATAGAATCTCATTCTCTTTGAGCAACTGGTCGTATTCCGCTATAAAACCTGGCATTTCCTTAAGGAACTTTTTAAGTGCTGGCAAAAACTCTGGTGGTATATCATGGCTGACGCCGCCAACGCGTATATAGTTATTGGTCTGTCTTTGCCCACACACCATATCGAACAGGTCGACTATCTTCTCACGCTCCCGCCACATATAGAGAAGCGGGGTCATCATTGCACCGAGGTCATTGGTGAGAAAGCCTATTGCTATAAGGTGCCTGGCAACGCGCGTCATTTCCGCCACTATTACTCTGAGATACGTAGCCCGCTCTGGCACCTTTACTCCTGCCAGCTTCTCCACAGCAAGCACATAGGCTAAGTTGTTCAGCATAGCAGCGACATAATCGAAGCGGTCAGTGAAGGGTATATTCTGAGTATAGGTTCTCCCCTCTGCCAGCTTTTCTATGCCCCTGTGGAGATAGCCAAAAATAGGCTCCAAATCCACAATGACTTCTCCATCGAGGGTGAGTCTCATGCGGAAGACACCATGAGTTGACGGATGGTGAGGACCCATATTCAGTACAAATGGCTGAGTCTTAAGCTCCATACCTTAACTCTCTCCCTGTGGCAAAAGCCCAAATAATTCTGGGGGCATTGCGTGCAAAAGATGCCGCTGGCCAGTGCAATTCCTTCTTCTGACATACTGAAGATGAACTCAGCTCATCCGCATCTTTTTTCAAGGACATTAACTCTTTGCTGTCGAGACCATCTGTAGCAACGATTTTGTCTATAGCCTTCATTAAATCCATTGCACCTCTAGCGCGCGCTTCAACTCCCCCGGCTACATCCGGTGGAATCAGACCATAATCAGCTTTTAACTGATTAAAGGCTAGTGCGGCATCGTAGGTGCTCATCACGATCTCGTCTCTGTTCATCCACTGGGTCTCATAGTTAAGCATGTACTTCCAACTGGGGTTCTTCAGAGCCTGTCTGTGCTCCTCCAGGGTTCTATAGAGCAAACGATACCCATATCTCTGCGGGTTTTCGAAAACCCTGCTCCCGGGGTCAACGAAAGGAGCTAACGGTGATATAAAAGGAAATACCCTCTTCTGTTTCCCCAAGTCTCTAAAGAGGGACTTCAAATAAATAGCATTATTCATCACTGAACCATATGTTTGTTTGGGAAGACCAACCATGAAGAACAGGTCGAACCTCTTGCAGCCGTTCTTGAGAGCGCTTTGAATCGTGCTCTGCATTTCGCCATCGCTATACCCTTTACCGAATGCGCGTCTCACTTCTTCATCGGCTGAATCAGGTGACCACTGAATATTGTAGTTCGTTATAGCCTTATCCACTTTTTTGAAGAAATTGTCTCCAGCAGGTGCAAAAAGCTCCAAGACTACAGGTACGCTGACCTTCGCAGACTTCATAGCCTGCAGCATCTCATCAGCATAGTCCTCACCAGGCTGACGTATATCCCCAATCACAAACACTGGACCATTCAGATAGCGCTGTATGCTGAGAATATCCTTAACCACACGCTGCGGGCTACGATAGGCTGTCTTCTCTCTGCCGAAACTGTTCTTATAAGCATATCTGGAGCCACCACATGTAACGCAATCATAGTTGCAGCCCCGACAGGTTATTACGCAGGTTATAGGATAATCCAACCAGTTCCCAAAAGGAGTCACGCTTGCCAGGTCCCGATACTTTAGCACCGATTTGACAGGATAGGCATAATCCAATGGCATCTCATCAAGGCTCTGAGGAATCCAGGTCATAGCGTTGTGGTGAGCCACTCCATTCTTGTCCTTCCAGCTCAAATTGGAAACCTGGTCAAATTCCTCACCAGCCTTTATACACTTCATCAGTTTAAGCATAGGTTCCTCGGTGGAATCACCGCGCACAACAAAATCTACCTGAGGATAAGTAATCAATTCCTTGTGAAAATAGGTTGAAGACAACCCCCCCATAATAACAGGCGTTGAAGGATGCAATTTCTTGACTATCCCAGCCAATTCCAAACTGCCATGTGCATGTGGCAGCCAGTGAAGGTCTATACCGAAAGCAGACGGAGACAACTTGCCTATGAATTTCTCAACATCAAACTTCTTGTCTTTTAACATCCGATTCGCGATGTTAACAATCCTTGTTTGAATTCCATTCTTTTCCAGGAAAGCCCCGATGCTGACCATGCCGATAGGATACATTTCGAAGATGGGAGTTGACGGTATCACATCGCTTATCGGACCGTACATTATAGCACGCTCCCTGAAATCATAGTTGCTGGGAGCATGCAACAGTACTAAATCTAATTTAGCCATAGTAATCTAAGCTTCTATCTTCGCGACTCGGTTTCTCTATTCCCTAGAGATAATCCCTCCGTAGCGGATGTCCCTGGAACCCCTCCCAGAGGAACAATCGCTTCATATTAGGATGTCCCTCGAAACGAATCCCCAGCAGGTCATAAGTTTCCCTCTCCTGGAAATCGGCTCCTTGCCAGACAGAGGTCACGGAGGGTACCGCAGGCTTTTCTCGGTCATAGCATTTGGTCTTAACAACAAGGCTATGATTGTGTTTCATGGAGGCTAAATGATAGACTACCTCGAGGTAATCCAAGTAGTCAACTCCAGTGATATTAACTAAATAATCGAAATCCAGACCAGCAGTCTTGTTGAGGAACCGACAAACTTCTAGAACGGATTCGCTCTTTACCGTAACCGCCGAATCATCGCACCCAACTATCGCCCCTGGAAGCTGTCCCCCTATTTTTGCCGCAACTTCGCTTACTTTTAGCGCCTTCGTCATTTTAGTTTTCTTTATAAATAAAGATACTTACGCTTTCTCGAGCTCTGTCTCAGGGAAAGCCATCCGGTAACCCGTTCTATCAGCCTTTATGATTATCCATCCTTTGGGGTCTTCCTTGACCTCCACCACCTCCCCTTGCCACCCGCTGAGGGTATAATTTGGCCTCTCTTTAACCCTAACTTTATCACCCACATTGAGTTCAGCCATTACTTACTCCTCTTAATGCTGTCCTGCATTATCTTTTGCTGTAGTAATTGGACGCCCTTAATCAAAGATTCGGGTCGCGGTGGACACCCCGGCACGTAAACATCGACGGGGATGATGCGATTTACACCCGGAACTACGCTGTAAGAATCGACGAATGGCCCACCGCTGATGGCACAAGAGCCCATTGCTATCACCCACTTAGGTTCAGCCATCTGGTCGTATATCATCTTAACCGCAGGTGCCATCTTCCAGGTTAGAGTCCCCGACACTATTATCAAATCAGCCTGTCGTGGCGAAGCGCGCATGATATCCATACCGAAACGGGTCATGTCAAATCTCAGACCAGCAGCAGACATCATCTCAAAAGCACAGCAAGCCAAGCCGAAAAACAAGGGCCAGGGGGAGTATTTTC
>CAYHAX010000011.1:0-6404 GCA_964354695.1 uncultured Dehalococcoidia bacterium | reverse complement strand
CAAGATCGAGTTCAGGGAGTATCCTGATAATGGCTCTGTAAAGTGGTTGTTCACCCGCCGTTCCTGCATGCACTGCACGGATGCCGCTTGCGTAAAGGTGTGCCCCACCGGTGCGCTTTTCTATCACCCCCTGGGCTTCGTTTCCTACGATAGAGGCAAGTGCAGCGGCTGTGGCTACTGCTCCCAATTCTGCCCCTTCAACGTCCCCCGCCTCGATACAAATAGAGGAAGCGGGATGGGCAGGATGGACAAATGTACACTCTGCACCACGCTGGGACTCGACCGCATAGACAATGACCAGAAGCCAGCCTGCGTGAAGACGTGCCCCACCGGTGCACTCAACTTCGGAAATCGGAGCGACCTGCTAACAGCAGGAGAAGCAAGAGTAGAAGCGCTCCAAAAACAAGGATTCGCCAATGCCAACTTATACGGTAAAAACCAACTGGGCGGACTGCATGTACTCTACGCCCTAGATGATTCACCAGCGGTATATGGGCTACCAACAGACCCACAGTACCCCGCGGTTGCAACCGCCTGGCAGGACATCATCAAGCCAATCGGTTTCGCCGCAGTGGGCATTGTAGGTCTGGGGCTGTTGCTGAACGTCATGGTTGCCCGCGCCAAGCTAATCAAGGAGAAGGAGGGACATTGAGATGAATGAAATCGAGCGCTACAGTAAACGTGCCATAGCCCAACACTGGTGGATCGTAGCGTGCTCCATACTGTTAGCCATCACGGGCTTGTTCCTCTTCCTATCCTGGTTTGGACCTGCATCCTGGTGGGGATACAGCCGAGTCGTTCACCGTGTCGCCGCAGTGGGCTTCGTGGCAATACCTGTGCTTTACGCCTTGCTTCATCCGAAAGCCACCTTCCATTGGATAAAAGAGGCATTCACCTGGGGCAAGGATGACCTGGGTTGGCTTCAGGCTGCACCAACCTACTACTTCGGAAGCGACCTGATCCCAATGCCCCCCCAGGAGCGTTCTAACACAGGTCAGAAGCTCTGGATGACGGTCGCTATCTTGACATCCCTGATATTTGTGGTATCGGGTGGACTCATGTGGTTCGGAAAGGACCTCGTCCCTGTGGGTGTGTTCCAATGGGCTGTTTTCGCCCATGACGTCGCCTTTATTACCGCTGGTGCTATGCTTCTGGTTCACGTTGCCCTGGGCTCCTTCCATCCCAGATTCTCTGAAGCCCTGCGCTCCATGATTACAGGCAAAGTCTCTGCGGACTACGCAAAGAGCCACCATGGCAAGTGGTATGACCGAATTACCAGCGGCGGGAAAGAAAAGTAAGCTTTCAAGCATTCGATTCAGGTGGATGTGGATATTAACAACAAGATACTGGAGAAATTGAAGGAGTTACAACAGAAGGAGGGGGCGCTACCTCAATATCTAGAACTATACAAACAACTGCTGCTTATCCAGGTTGAGGTAAAAGAAAGTGCCACTCCCTCAAAACCATCGTTAACCAAAGACAAAATTGGCTCGAAGCTGAGAAAGGGCATACCCATATTGGAATGGGATGCCCTTTCCTTATCTATAGATTGGGCAGCCTTCCCGCAACTATTCCGGAAAGCTGCCACCTGTATCAGCAAATATATTGAACCTCCTCCGAAAGATAGTATCGCCTTCGACATCGCCACATTGCAGGAGATAACCAAAGCCTGGTACGAAGGCTCATCGTTATCAACCCAGGCAAATACCCGGAGCACATCCGAGGAAGCACTGGCAGCAATGATTCACTGCGCCATCAAGCCTTTTCTTAGAGCCCAGGCAAATGCTCTACTAAAAGTCATTGACCAGGAGCAGTGGCGGCGTGGGTATTGCCCAGTTTGCGGTGGGAAACCCGACTTCGCCTTCCTGGATAAAGAGCGAGGTGCCAGGTGGCTCCTTTGCTCGCGCTGCGATACCGAATGGCTGTTTCAGCGACTGGAGTGCCCCTACTGCGGCACGACAGACCATAAAGAGCTAGCCTACTTTGCCGATGACAAAGAGCTTTACCGCCTTTATATATGCCAGAAATGCCACACCTATCTAAAAGCCATCGACCTCAGGAAGACAGAGTCAGAGATACTGCTGCCCCTGGAACGAGTGCTTACCGCTGACCTGGACAGGCAGGGACAGGAAAAGGGCTACAAGGGGTGATAGATAGGTCATCACCGAACTACACACCGAGCCGCTTGTCTCGTACTGGCACAGTGGCATCATCTTTCCGGATAAAGTATACTTTATAGTACAGGTATGCTCATGAACGAGGAGAAATTGCGAGAAGGTGCTTCACCTGATATAATATGTAGTTGCCTATCATCGGGACAGTGGTCCGACACCTCTACTGCTGTCCCCAGAGAGATGGCGTTAACGATATATGTAGATACCAGAGAACTAGTAACTATACTATGCACTCCAACTAAACTGAATTGCCTCGTTCTGGGGTTTCTCTACTCGGAAGGCATTATCTCCAGTCTAAGCGATGTGGCAAGTATGCGTATATGCGAGGAGGACTCACTAGCGGACATCAGGTTAGCTAAAGCGGGATTCAAGTTGCCGGAGCGACGCACCCTGGCATCCGGTTGCGGGGGCGGAGTCAGCTTCGCAACCGAGAAACTGAAAATAGAGTCAAACCTGAGAATCAAGTCACAAGAAGTGTTATACCTGATGAAGCAACTGAACGAAAAGGCTGAGCTATACAAGTACTGCGGTGGAGTTCATACTTCAGCGCTAGGCGACAACAGCAGCTTGCTGGTAGTTGCTGAAGACATCGGCAGGCACAACACCCTGGACAAGATTATTGGCGAATGTCTATTAACCAAGCTACCAACCAAGGACAGGGTCTTGCTTACCACTGGTCGCATTTCTTCCGAAATGCTATCGAAGGCAGCGAGGATGGGCACGCCGGTTGTGGTTTCACGTAGTTCACCCACAGACCGCTCCATAGCTCTCGCTCAAGAAGCTGGCTTAACTCTTGTCGGATATGTGCGCGGCAGCCGCCTATCCGTTTACTCACACAAAGAGCGGGTGTTGCCATCTTAGATTACAACTAGCTACTTTAAGGAGGAAACACAATGTTCAAAAGCTTCGGATTGCCGGAAGCCGCCATAATCCTGGTGGTAGTCCTCATCGTCTTCGGCGCCGGAAAACTCCCACAAATCGGAGGAGCTCTGGGCAAGAGCATCCGAGAATTCCGCAAAGCTAAGGAAGGCGTGGAAACGGAAATGAAAGCGGAAGTGAAAGAGGAAGCAAAAGACAAAGCCAAGAGCACCGCTTCCAAAGACGCTGCAGAGAGTGATAAAAAGGCAAATCAAACCTAGAAAGCCCCCGAAAACACGTTCATTAGCCTGCTGCTGCAAATAGGAGCAAACTGACTCTCTTGCCCCGGCATCGGGTGAGCCCCCAGCAAGGTGGGAAACGATGGATTTTTTCGGCATTGGTCCCCTGGAGATAATCCTCATCCTGATTCTGGGCTTGCTTGTCTTCGGACCAGGCAAGCTACCTCAGATTGCCAAAGACCTGGGGAAAACCTTTCGCTCCTTCAAGAAGGCAGCCACCGACATCTCCGCCCAGGTGTCCAAGGAACTAGAAGAGGAAAAGGCTGCCCAGGAGCCTGCCCCCAAAGAAACAGAGCAGAAAATAGCCCAGGCTGACACTGTATCGAAACCAGAGGCTGGCGACCAAGCGGGATGAGGACGACTGCCCTTCTATGAGCAAGGATAAGAAACTTACATTCACAGGTCACATACTTGAACTGCGCAACCGCCTGTTCTGGTCTGTCATCGTACTGACAATTACCACCATCATAGCCTTCGTATTCGCCGATAAAATCTTCCACTTCCTTATCGGTCCCGCAGGCGACATCAAGCTCATCTACACCGAGATGACGGAGATGCTCGGCACATACATGAAAGTATCCCTCGTAGCTGGCTTCATGCTAGCCATGCCCTTCTTCGTCTATCAGGTTATAATGTTCGTCTCTCCAGCGCTCACCCGCAAAGAAAAAAGGTATGTGTACCTCGCTATCCCGTGGATTACGATAATGTTCGCCGGCGGTGTAGCCTTCGGCTACTTCATCCTGCTGCCACCGGCAATGAAGTTTCTGCTCACCTTCGGCAGCGACATCGCTGACCCATATATTAAGATTGGAAACTACATTACACTCGTTACCAGACTTCTTCTCGCCATAGGCATTGCCTTCGAAGTCCCCGTAGTCCTAACCTTCCTCTCACGACTGGGCATCGTCAATCCCCAATGGCTTGCTGCGAAGCGCAAATGGGCTTTCATAGGTGCGTTTATCCTTGCCGCCATCATCACCCCCACCATGGACCCCATCAATCAGAGCCTTGTCGCTGTACCTCTAGTAGTTCTGTATGAGATGAGCATATGGCTATCCAAGCTGGTATATCGAAAGAGAAAAGCCGCTACTGCTGCCTCCACAAGTTAACAGCCATTCCACCGAGTCAAGGCTCAAAGTAGTTCCCCTCCACGCATTTATCCCTTAAAATAAGCAGCGGTACCAATACAACCCGAAGGAACCTGAAAATGGACTCAATAGTAGATGCCAGAGGGCTGGCTTGCCCGAGACCAAGCCACATGACAATCGAAGCTATCCGTCTGGCTAAACAGGGCGAGACAATCACAGTCCTCACTGACAAAGCCGACGCCCGAGACAGCGTTATCCGGATAGTCAAAGCATTTCAACTGCCATACGAACTGGAGAGAAAAGCGAAGCACTACGAAATACGCATATCGAGAGAGAAACTGTGGCTGGAGAAGTAAGCGCTAGAAAGTGTTGCCAAACTACACCCTATAATTTATGCTAGTAGCTACAAGGAAAACGCAATGAGTGTATCGGAAAGCATCAGTAAAGACCAGGCGATAGATATAGCTCTGCCCGTAGGCGTGGGCATCGTTGTCCTGATTATTGCCCTCCTGTTGCGGAGGGTACTTTACGGGCGACTGCGCAAATGGTCAACCAAAACTGAGTCTCGCTGGGATGACATCATAATCCGGGAAACCAGTATAGCATCACTGGCATGGAGCTTGTGGCTAGGTATTTACGCCGGGCTGATGCTCGCAGATTTTCCCTCCGCGTGGGCTGATGGGGTGAATGAGGCTATCCCCATCGTTTTTGCAGTTATAGGTATCTACACCACCGTGGTTATAGTTGAGGTTGGTTTGAGATGGTACAGCGTGGAGGTTGCGCCCAAGACCAAGAGCAGCCTGGATGACATGATAATATCTGTGTGCAGGTGGGGTATCCCCATAGTTGCCCTCATCCTGGGCGTCTTTCTCGTCCTGGAGATGGTAGGCATCGAAGTGCCGCCGGTGAGGAGGTGGCTGGCGCAGCACGGCGGAATGATTGCCCTGCTCGTAGTCCTCGCCATTGCCACCCTCCTGGGAGCTACACTAGCCATCCCCAGGGTCATCAAGGCAGCCGTACTCAGGTCGAGAGCGGAACAAACAGAGGAGGAGATTAACAAAAGAGCAGATACCCTGTCAAGTGTATTAACAGCCACAGTGCAAGTTATTGTCATCCTTGTCTTCGCTTTCATGCTGCTCAGCGAGGTGGGAATTAACATAGCGCCAGTCCTCGCCGGCGTCGGTATCATCGGTCTCGCCATAGGCTTCGGTGCCCAAAGCCTGGTCAAAGACATCATCTCCGGATTGTTCATCCTGATAGAAAACCAGTACCGCAAAGGTGATGTTGTTAAAATCGCTGACGTCTCAGGACTTGTCGAAGATATAAATCTGAGAAGAACCGTATTGAGAGACCTGGATGGCATAGTGCATGTGGTACCAAACGGAGAGATTCGTGTAGCCAGCAACCTCACTAAAGAATGGGCTAGAGTGAATATGAACATCTCCGTTTCATATGACACTGACTTGAACAAGGCAATAGCAGTAATAAATAGAGTAGGCGAAGAACTAACCAAAGACCCGCAATGGGCACCACTAATCCTGAAGCCGCCGCAAGCCCTTAGAGTTGACAAACTGGGTGACTCCGGCGTAGAGATCAAGATTCTGGGAGACACCAAGCCCATCGAACAGTGGAAGGTTATGGGTGAACTGCGCCTCAGGTTGAAGAAAGCGTTCGACGAGGAAGGCATTGAGATACCCTGGCCCCATACAAAGATCTATTTTGGTAATGCGCCACCTACCTCGCTTCCCCAAGATAAGGACGAGTCAAGCGCCAAAAAGCAGTAACCCTGAGAAAAATCCGATTTCTGGGGGCTTGTCATGCAAACACGTGAAAGCCTGCGTGAGCTGGTACAGGAGAAGCTGCGCGACTATCTCTTCATCGTGGTATCAAACCGCGAGCCATACGTACATACTTTCTCAGGACGAGAGATAAAGTGCCAGAAGCCTCCTAGCGGACTTACAATGGCTCTGGACCCAGTGATGCAA
>CAYHAX010000010.1:0-5960 GCA_964354695.1 uncultured Dehalococcoidia bacterium | reverse complement strand
ATACTACAATGATATTAACTATTCTCCGGACGGGCTTAAGCATAAGAAACTGATTGTGTCTGAATTCCTGGACAAGCTCAATCCGAAGAGTGTTTGGGACCTTGGCGCAAACGTTGGAATATTCAGCCGTATTGCCAGTAGCAAAGGGATTCAGACCGTCTCCTTTGATAGTGACCCTGCCGCCGTTGAGAGAAATTATCTTGAATGTGTCGCAAGTGGCGAAAGCAGCGTCCTCCCCTTACTGATTGACCTGACTAATCCAAGCCCGGGCATCGGGTGGGGCAATGAGGAAAGAATGTCGTTGTTAGAACGCGGGCCTGCGGACACAGTGCTAGCCCTCGCTCTAGTTCACCATCTGGCGATTTCCAATAATGTGCCGCTCACCAAAATTGCTGACATTCTTAGTAGAATTTGTAGTTCCCTCATTATTGAATTCGTTCCAAAGACCGACTCGCAAGTCCAAAGACTTTTGTCAACCAGAGAGGACATCTTCCCAGATTACAAGCAAACAGCTTTCGAGCACGAGTTGGGCAGGCACTTCACAATACAGAGTTCCGTTAGAATAAAGGATTCCGAAAGGACTTTGTACCTTATGCGAAGGAACCAAATGTGAAAAAGCCACTTGCTCTTCACCCCATATTGTTCGCGATTTTTTTCGTCCTGGCTCTCTACTCATACAATGTAGCAGAGGTTTCACCCTCTGAAATCGCCTTGCCGATAGCAATAGTACTGGGCTGCACTCTTCTACTGCTGTTACTCTCCCGGTTGCTCCTTAAAGATGCACCAAAAGCGGGGGTCGCTATATCCATCTTCGTAGTTCTGTTCTTTTCGTATGGGTATGTTGCAGTTGGAATAGAAAGCTGGGGTGTTACTTACAAAGTCCTTTGGCCTATCTGGGTCTCAATCATTATTCTCAGTGCGTATCTCGTTATAAGGACACGCAGAGATTTACATAAGCTGACAACTATTCTAAATGTAGTAGCTATCACATTAGTCATAATTCCTACAGTCAATATTGCCATTCATGAAACAAAAGCTGCCACTGTAGATACCAACCCGAGAGGCAACGCAGGTACTTATGGAACAGATTTAGAGGAGACAGATGCCCTCCCAGATATTTACTATATTGACCTAGACAGATACGCAAGCGAAAGCACACTTAAGGAATTTTACAATTACGACAATAGTGAGTTTCTCGATTATCTATCCAGCAAGGGATTCTATGTTGCATCCGAAAGCAAAGCTAACTACCTAAAGACTCACCTGTCTCTAGCCTCCTCTTTAAATATGAAATATATCAATTATCTAAGCGAAATTGTAGGAGAAGATTCCAGTGACTTGGACCCATTTTATGAGATGCTGCAAGATTACGAAGTGTGGCGTTTCCTAAAATCGAAAGGGTATAAATATATTCATTTCGGCTCCTGGTGGGAGCCCACGAGAAAAAATGAGTACGCCGATGTAAATGTGAACTATTGGGAGGTCCCACAATTCTCAATGACACTATTCAAAACAACCATGTTCTACCCTATTGCGCTGGAAAATGAACAACTTCCTGACTGGCTTAGGGCGCCTTTTATAAAGGAATACCGCAAAGCGCAGTGGGAGAGGACCCTTTATCAATTCGATAAACTGTCTGAGATCCCAAAGATGAAAGAACCCACCTTTGTCTTTGCTCACCTGCTTATTCCCCATGATCCCTACGTATTTGACCAAGAAGGTAACTATATAACACTAGAGGATGAGAGGAAAAGAAGTGAAACAGTTAATTATGTAGACCAGTTAATTTTTGCTAATAGCAAAGTGAAAGCACTAGTGGATGAATTACTGTCGAATTCGGAAGTGCCTCCGATTATCATCCTGCAAGCAGATGAAGGACCGCACCCCGAAAGATATGCGCTTGACGAGACCAATTTCAAGTGGGAAGAAGCAACCGAAGCGGAACTCAGAGAGAAAATGGGGATTTTGAGCGCATACTACTTACCCAACGTAGATAATAGTGTTTTATACCCCTCGATAACACCAGTAAATTCCTTCAGGCTAGTTTTCAATCTATATTTTGACACCAATTTTGAGTTGTTGCCCGACAGGGTTTACGCTTTTCATTCAAATCGATACCAATACAAGCTTTTCGATGTGACTGACAAATTAAAGTACGACCAGCAATAAAGAACTTCACTCTACCGGACGTCAGAAGGTTTTCGGAACGAAGGGATATAAGCCTCAGCCTTAAGTCTTCCCTGAACCGCCTTTCTCTCTCTTAGGGACTGCAGTCAATTCCTGATACTTTCTCTGGCAGCTAGCCATCTTTAGATGAAGCCCACAAGCAACACATTGCTCGAAACGGCAATTCGGTGTTTCCTTCTCAAGTCTGGCAAACTCGTATTCCCTCTTGAGAAAAGCAGGGGCAACTCCTGTATCTATGTGAGCCCAGGGTAACAGCTCGTCCAAAGAATGCTCCCTGGAGGCGTAGAAAGAGGGGGCTAGTCCGCACTCGTTGAAGGCGTTTTGCCACTTCTCATAACTGTAATGCTCGCTCCATGCATCGAATTTGCATCCCTGCTGCCAGGCACTGTATATCACCCTGCCCAGCCGACGGTCGCCACGCGACAGCACCCCTTCGAGCAGGCTCACCAGAGGGTCTTGCCAGGACAGATGAACACCGAGTTTTTTCAGCCCCGATTTAAGCACCCGCTGACTTGCGGCTAAGTCCTCACCACTTGCCTGCGCCACCCACTGGAACGGGGTATGAGGCTTGGGAACAAATGTGGAGGTGTTTACCCTGATATTGATTCCCCCCTTTCCAATGCCCCTTATCTTCCGCACCAGGGTAACGATGCCCAGGATATCGTCAGAGGTCTCGGTTGGCAGCCCTATCATGAAGTAGAGCTTTATGTTCCTCCAGCCCTGCTCCCACGCAGTCTCTATTGTCTGCAGTATGTCGTCCTCGCAGACACCCTTGTTTATCACATGTCGAAGACGTTCCGTACCCGCTTCCGGAGCAAAGGTCAATCCGCTCTTCTTTCTATCCTGAAAGGACTGCGCCAGAGCCACCGAGAAAGTATCGAGCCTCAGGCTGGGCAGCGAAACGGTGAGGTTGCGCTCTTTGTATCCTTGCAGAAGCCTGTCCACCACATTCTCAATTCCAGGGTAGTCGCTGGTGCTCAGGGAAAGCAGAGAAATCTCATCGTAGCCGCACTTTTTCACAAGCTCTTCAACAGCCCTGACCACCTCATCTTGAGTGCGCTCTCTAACGGGACGATATATTATCCCCGCCTGGCAGAAACGGCAGCCCTGCGAGCAGCCACGCTGAATCTCCACTGCCCCACGGTCATGAATCACCTGGAGATAAGGGACAACGGGTCGCGTCAAAGCTGGTAGCAGCTTGGATACAACCCGCCGCTCGATAGAGGGCTTGGCTTCCACTACCGTGGGCGCAATCGAAACTACTGTGCCATCAGGATTAAAGTCCACCCTGTAAAAGCTGGGGGCATAAATTCCAGGGATTTTGGCAGCTTCCCGCAACAGCTCCTGCTTGCTTCTTACACCACTTCTCTTCCACTTGCGGAACACGTCGAGAAGCTCAAGAACGACCTCCTCCCCCTCACCTACAACGAAAATGTCGATAAATTCCGCCATCGGCTCAGGATTGAGAGAACAGCTTCCACCTGCAATAACCAGCGGAAACGAATCGCCCCTCTCGGAAGCCAGAACAGGTATCCCCGCCAGGTCGAGCATGTTAAGAACATTGGTATAGGCAAGCTCGTAGCCCAGGGAAAAGCCTATGATGTCGAAATCCCTGACCGGATGCCTCGATTCCAAACTGAAAACAGGAACACCCTCACGGCGCATCTCAGCCTCCATATCCACCCAGGGGGCAAAGACACGCTCCGCAAGGACATCGGGCTGCTGGTTGAGAACATCGTAGATTATGAGCAGCCCCAGATTGGACATACCTACATCGTAGAGGTCCGGGTAAGAGAGGGCGACCTTTATCTCAGCCGACCCCCAGTCCTTTACAACGCTGTTCCACTCCCCCCCGGTGTATCTGGCGGGCTTGGTCACTTTGTAGAGTATTCTGTCGAGATTAACCATCGCTGAACGCTATCTCCAACTGGAACATTATAGCTTCGCACGTTCCTTAAAGCAACTTGGACCCGATGATGTCGTTCTGAGCGAAACGAAGTATCTCGGGGCGCTAATCGGTGGGCACAGCATGCTGTGCCCCTACCTTGTCCTCACGAAGCTTGACTTCTATCACTCTAAGTCTTACGCTAAGCCTGCAATGAGTTCGCAAGAGATAGACAAACCTATCGAGCAAGGAAAAGACCCAGCCCTCACCGCTGGAGAACAGGCTACAGAATCGCAGCCCGCTATAAAGAAAAAGGGACAGATCAAGTACATTCTCCTGCTTATCGTCGGTGTCATGGCAATGTTGCTGGTGAGCATACTCATCCAGAGACCAGATGACCCCAAAGAGTATTTAACTACCACAGGCTACCTCGGTGTCTTCCTGATGGGCATTATTGGCAGCGCCTCCCCCGTCTGGCCCCTGCCTGGTTCCTGGGCTGCTTTCATCGCCGCCGGGCTGGGGCTGAACCCGTTTTTACTGGGGCTGGCAGCCGGCTTCGGCGAGCCCATAGGAGAGCTTTCAGGGTATACCGCAGGCTATGGGGGGCAGATAGCCCTCAGAAGGTTCAAGAGATACCAGCAGATTGAGAACTGGATGAAAAAGTACGGCGGTCCCACCATATTCGTTGTCTCGGGAATCCCCAACTTCTTCATAAAGGCAGCAACCATCGCCGCCGGCGGGCTCCGCTACCCTATATGGAAGTTCTTTATCTTCTGCTGGGGAGGCAAGACAGTGAAATCGCTGGCTTTCGCCTTCGCTGGCTATGGGCTTTTCGACGGGATAAAGCGCCTCATCGACCAAATCTTCTAGCAGCGCTCCCCATTCACGAACTTTGCCCGAGAACCGCACAATCGAGAGCGTTTATTAACACTTTTCAACCACCTGTAGTCCCCCAGTATTGGGGGACCTTTAAAATTGGGGGACACCCCCGACCCCTGAGTGTCATCAGAGGCAAGCCCCTGGCAAAGTGACTTCGTCCCTCTGCACACCCTAGTTACTAGACAACCTCAAATAATCCAGTATTGACAGGCTGACCACGAGTATGTTATATTTTCATTGTGGAAATATTTCGCATTGAAATATAATGACCATGCGGACCGAGCAAACTCAAAACTCCGAGCGGATACGCGAGTTCGTGCAGCTCCTCCTCGAGGCTATGCCGAAGATAACTGACCCTTTGCCTGAGGGGCTCACCCAGCTTCTGAACGACCTCGATGAACTGCCCCCCAAGGACAAACCCCGCCATGTCGCCAACCCCACTGCCTTCGTCCGCATGTGCAACACACTGAATAGAAACACCAACCCGACGATGGGAGAGTTGAGCCAGGCGTTAGCTATGCCCCTTCCTACAGCCACACGAATGGTGGATTGGTGCGTCGAAAATGGGTACGCCGAAAGACTATCCGATGCCAGCGACAGAAGGATAGTCAGGGTAGCCCAGACAGATAAGGGTCGCATGCTTCAGGAAGCCATCGAGAGCATCATGGCACAGAGCGTTCAGAAAATTGTAAGCTGCCTGACAGATGAGGAACAAACAACTTTGCTTGCCCTGCTTCGTAAAATAGCATCGGCTCTGGGGCAAGAAGATGAAGAAAATGGATAATAGCTTTTCTCAGCACTTATTCCGCTTAGGAGCACTGATTTGAATCGCAAAATAGCCTTAGATGTAAAAGACGTCTGGAAGATATACGGGACAAAGGTTCAGATTGAGGTCCTGCGAGGCGTCTCCCTATCCATAAGCGAGGCTGAGTTCGTAGCCATCATTGGAGCGAGCGGCAGCGGGAAGTCAACGCTGATGCACGTCATGGGCTGCCTTCAGAAGCCAACG
>CAYHAX010000009.1:0-3398 GCA_964354695.1 uncultured Dehalococcoidia bacterium | reverse complement strand
CGTGAGAGACTCATAGAACTGGTTATGATGCTTGGGTTTGCTGCTTTCTTATTTGTATCAGTGGGTGTGACCACAGCATTCACAATTATCCGAGATGCCAGCATCCACGTCTTCGGAGAGCGCTTCCTGAACGGTGGTTTCGTCTGGCAGGCAGTGGTGGTGCTGACCAGCACTGCTATAGCTTTCATTGGATTCCTCTTCCTTTACAAGTTTGTCCCCAACACGCGAGTGCGCTGGAGACACGTCTGGGTCGGAGCCATCATAGCAGCGGTGCTGTTTGAGATTACCAAGAACATATTCGTCTGGTTCGTGGGCGAGTTCGCCACCTACAACCTCGTCTACGGCTCGATAGGCACACTCATCGCCCTGATGTCCTGGACATATATCTCTGCGGTAATAATGCTCTTCTGCGCCAAGGTCATCTCTATATACACCGGTATGAAATCATCACGGCTGGAGGATGCGCCCGTAGTACCCAGCAGCATAGATAAAAGCCCCCGGAGCTCTCCGAAACTTCACGGAGGGTGGCTGGGCAGGAGGTGGCCCAGAATATGATACGCAGGCTCCTGTTCTTGCTCCTATCTGTTCTGCTGCTATTTGCGATGACGGGGTGCCGAGATAGTTCCGTACCAACAAGCACTCCCACAATTACGCCGACACCCACCAACCAACCCATACCAACACCGATTCAATCCCCCCTGTCAGCCCTCCCCTCCATTGCCGATGTTGTGGCAAAGGTGAGACCAGCAGTGGTCTATATCTCGGTCGAATACCTGGATAACTCCTTTTTCTTCCAGACTTTAAACACAAAAACCGGCTCCGGGGTGATTCTCAGTCCCAATGGATACATATTGACCAACAATCATGTGGTATCAGACGCACGAAAAATCGAAGTGGTGCTTCCGGACAGCGACCAGACCTATGAGGCTAAAATAATAGGCTCGGACCCAACCAGCGACCTCGCCGTGATTAAGATAGATGGCAAGAACTTCCCCATCGCCGAATTCGGCGACCCCGCAAGGTTGCGCATCGGAGACTGGGTGATAGCCCTGGGCAGCGCCCTGGGGTTAGAAGGCGGTCCTACAGTAACCCTGGGCATCGTGAGCAATCTGGAGCGCTCTTTCAACATAAATGAGAGCTCTTATTACGATGTAATCCAGACCGACGCCGCCATCAATCCGGGGAACAGCGGCGGACCCCTGGTTGACCTCGCGGGGAAAGTGGTGGGCGTCAATACCTTCATAATCTCGGAGGCGGAGAATATCGGATTCGCCGTGGGCGCCCACACCGCCAGCCGCGTGTATGAGGACCTGGTCGAGCATGGTCGCGTAGTCAGACCTTATCTCGGCATTACCCTGCGAACAGTTACCCCCGATGTAGCCTCTGGGCTTGGGCTATCCATAAATAAGGGCGTCCTTGTTTCATACATTGCGGCGGATAGTCCCGCAGCTAAGGCTGGCATCAAGGTAAACGATGTTATCACCAGCTTCCAGAACCAGAAGGTCAGCGAGGCATCTCAGCTAATAAAGATGCTGTGGGAATACAAGGTTGGCGATAACGTAAAGCTAACCTTCCAGCGAGGGGACGATGGGCAGGAAGTTTGGGTCACCTTGACCGAAAGACCTTAAGGTCTTACTCGTTCTCCTTGAGCCTGTCGAAGGGCAGACAAGAAAAGTAGGGGCAGATCATTGTGTCTGCCCCTCATCCATAACTGAACGTTCTATCTGCGACCAGGCTTACTTCAACCTCTTCACCGCCAGCGTCACCTTCTCGCCCTCTATCACCTGAGTCTTGCTGAAGGCGCCTTCAGGTGCGCTTCCCTCAGCCAATAACTTTGACAGTGTCTCTTGCTTGATATAAGCAGCGTATTTTCCCATGACGCGCTTCACCGCAGCACCACCCTGATAATGAGTCTCTATATAGTCAGCGATATCGAAACCGGCGTTTTTGCGCAGGGTTTGCAATCGATGCACCAGCTCGCGAGCCAGACCTTCGTCGGCAAGCTCCTGGTTTATGTCAGTATCTACCATCACCATCAAGCCACCCTCTTCCACCACAGGGGAACCAGGGTGTTTGTCCGCAGGCAGACTATCCACAACCTGCAATTCCTTGACATTCAGCTCTTCCAGCACCTGGGAAGCCATGCGCTCCAGGCTGGCTTTCTCAGCCTCTGTCCTTACCCTGACCAGAACCCTCGCCAATGGCTGACGCACCTTTATGTTCGCCTTGGCGCGGGCGGAGCGCCCCATGCTCGACACTGTCATCACCAGATGGGTGCTGGCAGCCAGCTTCTCATCCACCAGGCTCAGGTCAGCCTTCGGATAATCGGTAAGATGAACGCTCTCCGGAGCACCTTCATCGAACGGTCTCACCAGGTTTTGATAAAGCTCCTCGGCGACAAACGGCGTGAACGGAGCCAGCAGCTTAGTCAGAGTGACCAGGCACTGATACAGTGTGGTATAAGCTGATTGCTTGTCGGCATCGCTCTCGCTCTTCCAGAACCGCCTCCTGCTCCGTCTCACGTACCAGTTCGATAGACTGTCCACGAACTCCTCAATCTTGCGTCCTGCCCCTGTGGGGTCGTATTCCTCGAGAGCGCGGGTAACCTCATCGATGAGCCGGTTGAGCTCGGAGAGTATCCAGCGGTCAAGTTCAGGGCGCTGTCCTGTGTAAACTACGTTGCGCGGGTCGAACTTATCTATGTTGGCATAGGTCACGAAGAAGGAGTACGTATTCCACAGCGTGAGCAGGAATTTGCGCACTACCTCATCAACCAGGTCTTTGGAAAAGCGGCGCACGTTGCCCGGAGGCGAGGAGGTGTACATGTACCAGCGCACCGCATCGGCACCGCAGGTGGAGAGCACGTCCTCGGGCTTGACCACGTTTCCCTTGGACTTGCTCATCTTTTCCCCGGCAGCATCGAGGATATGCCCCAGGCAAATCACGTTCTTAAAGCAGGGCTGCCCCGTAATCAGAATAGAGAGCGCATGCAGACTGTAGAACCAACCACGAGTCTGGTCCACCGCCTCGCAGATATAGTCAGCGGGGAAATTATCCTTGAAAGTAGCTTCGTTTTCGAAAGGATAATGCCACTGGGCGAAAGGCATGGCTCCCGAATCGAACCAGCAGTCTATTACCTCGGGCACACGGCGCATCTCTCCACCGCACTTAGGGCAACTATATGTAACCTCATCCACATAGGGACGGTGCAAGTCCGAGAGCTTGTCCGCACCTTTTATGCCAGATTTCTTTTTAAGTTCCTCGACGCTTCCAATACATTCTCCGTGGTTGCAAGCCTGGCAGCGCCAGATGGGCAGCGGTGTGCCCCAGTAACGTTCGCGGGAGAACGCCCAGTCCACATTATTATTCAGCCAGTCGCCGAAGCGCCCGTACTTTAT
>CAYHAX010000008.1:0-6161 GCA_964354695.1 uncultured Dehalococcoidia bacterium | reverse complement strand
TCAACTGACATCGGTTGCCTCCTCACAGCAGCCTGCTAATAAATTCGAAATTCTAATTCCTAAATTCTAAACAATATCTAATTTCAAAACCTCAATTTCCCAAACCTTTTGAATTTTGACCCTTCGGATTTTGAATTTGTTTAGTATTTCGTGCTTAGGATTTAGTATTTGCCCGCCTACTTGCCCTTGAACTTGGCGGACCTTCCCTCCATGAACGACTTGATGCCCTCCTGGAAGTCCTCGGTATTGAACAGGACGCTCTCAACATAGGCTTCGTAATCCATCTGCGCAGCGATGTCAGTCTCGTTAGCGCCCTTGTAAATAGCTGCCTTGGCGAATCCCATCGCCAGCGGGGAGTTCTGGGAGATCTTCGCCGCCATCTCCTTCGCCGCAGTCATCAACTGGTCAGCGGGGACAACCTTGTTCACCATGCCTATTCGTTCCGCTTCCCTGCCATCGATGGCCTCAGCGGTGAACACCAGCTCCAGCGCGCGGGCGGTGCCTATGAGTCGGGGCAAAGTCATGGTGGAGCCCGACTCGGGTATGACGCCCCTCTTTGTGAAAATCATGTTGAAACGGGCTGCCTCGGCGGCTATCCTTATGTCGCAGGCTAGCGCGAGGGCAAGTCCACCGCCGGCGGCTGTGCCGTTCACTGCGGCGATGACTGGCTTGGGCAGGTTCCTTATCTTGAGTACAGTGGTCAGAATATTGCCATCGCCGCGAATCATCTCCTCCATGGTGGTCTGATGCAGGGCGTGCGTCTCGCCCAGCGACATCAGATAAGCAACATCCGCGCCGCTGCAGAACGCCTTGCCCGCGCCGGTGATAATTAGCACCCTGGCGCTTTTATCCCTGGCGACCTCGGTGAGCACAGCATCCATCTCCGCCTGCATAGTGGCATCGAAGGCGTTTTTGACCTCGGGACGGTTCAGGGTCATCACCGCCACCCCGTCCTTATTCTCGTAAATCACAGTTTTATATGCCACTTGGTACCCCTTTCGTTGCTAGTGTAGTGCCTCTAACACTTCGTTAGCTCGCTTAACCTTGGAAAGAATAGTTTAGGTTCAGCGTTATTGGCCTGACGATAACGTTATTTAGGAAGCACTACACTAGCTGTCAGCGTTCAGCTTTCAACCCATTCCTGATCGCTGACAGCTGAATGCTCCTTTTGCAGTTTCTATTTTTTCACTTTGCAATTTACACTTTGAAATTAGCCTTCAGTCCGTCTACTCTCCTTTGAACACAGGCTCGCGCTTCTCCATGAAGGAGTCGATGCCCTCCTTGAAGTCCTTGGTGCCCATGAGCGCGTTCTGCGTGTAGTTCTCGTAGTCCATATGAGCGCCGAGGTCGGGGTCGAGCAATCCTCTATAAAGCGCCGCCTTTGCCAACCCCACCGCCAGAGGCGGGTTCTTGGCTATCTCAGATGCCAGCTCCAGTGTCGCTTTCGTCAATTCATCGTGGGGAACAACCTTGTTCACCAGCCCTATGCGGTCAGCCTCCTGGGCGTTGATAATCTTCCCGGTGAGCACCATCTCGCAGGCTCTTGCCATCCCGATGAGGCGAGGCAGGTTATAGCTGGCGGCGCAATCGGGTATGACGCCCCTCTTGATGAATATGGTGCTGAAGCGGGCTTTCTCTGAGACAATCCTCATATCGCAAGCCAGAGCCAGCCCCATGCCGCCGCCGGCAGCTATGCCATTAACCGCAGCGATAACGGGCTTCGTCATGTTGCGTATTTTGAGCACTACGGTGGGCATATGCCCTATCCTCTTGACCACATCGCCGATAACCGTTCGGGCGAATTCTGACCTGCCCTCGACCAGAGTACCCAGATAGCTGATGTCACCGCCGGCACAGAAAGCCTTGCCCGCCCCGGTTATGATGACAACCCTGACGCCCTTATCCGCAGCAACATCGTTAATAGCGTTGTCTATCGCCTCCATCATGGGGTAATCGAAGGCGTTGTTCGACTCAGGGCGGTTCAGGGTGATGGTGGCTATCATATCCTTCTTATGCAAAAGCACGGTCTTTTCGGACACTTTCTCCTCCTTATTTACTTCTCGGCGCAACTAGAGAGCGCTCGATTTTAAAACCCGATGGCATGATACCTCGAAAGCCGATTCCTTGTCAATTTGAGGCAAGCGTTCAGAACCCTTTTCAACCCCCTAACTCCCCCAGTCTTGGGGGAGTTTAAGAATTGGGGGACACCCCAGACCCCTGAGTGTCATCAGGGGCAAGCCCCCAGCAAAGGGGCTCCGCCCCTCTGCACTCCTTAGGTTGCCGTGTCCAGAAAAGATGGTATAATTAGCTAAAAATTCCCTACGTTTATGAGCACAAATCCTTCTCCAGCCACTAAACTCCAACGTCTCCACTACATAGACTGGCTGCGCCTTGTGGCCGTCTTTCTCCTCTTCTTTTTCCACACTGCCCGCATCTTCGACCCCATGGAGAACTTCTATGTCCAGAATAACCATCTGAGCTCCGTGGTGTACTATATGTTCGTCGCATCGATTGGCCCCTGGCAAATGAGCCTTTTCTTCCTCCTGGCAGGCGCTTCTACGTATTACGCGCTACGCAAACGGAACGGCGGTGAGTACGCCAGAGAGCGCTTCAAACGGCTGCTTATCCCCTTTGTCTTCGGGGTGCTGGTGCTCATTCCCCCACAATCGTATCTCGGGCTGCTGAACCACTCGGACTATGCTAAGTCTTTCTTGGCCTGGTTCCCCAACTTCTTCCACCTGCAAACTGATGATATAGACGGCTATTTCCTGGGAGGACATACTTGGGGACACCTGTGGTTCATTCTCCACCTGTTCGTATATTCTTTGCTCGCTCTCCCGCTCTTCCTTTACCTCAATGGCGAATCGGGGCAGCGGTGGGTCAGCCGTATAGCCAGTGTCTTCACCAAGCCAGGCTTGATTTTCCTGTTCCCTCTGCTGCTTGTACTATTCAATGAGTTCCCCGAAGTAGCCGGGGGGAACCCCCTGTTTTACATCGCATTCTTCATCTGCGGCTTCCTCCTGATGTCCGACCCGCGCTTCATGGATAAGATAGACAGGCACAGGCTTGTCCTCCTGTTTTTGGGATTAGTGCCTTTCGCAGGTATTTTGACTACGAGTGCCACTCATTCCTGGCCTCCAGGTATGCCCGAGTGGGCTGACACGCTTATAGATGGCTACATGGATGGCTTCGTTCCCTGGTACGTCATACTCGCCATGCTGGCATATGGCAGGCGTTTCCTGAACTTCAGCAACAGGTTCTTGAAGTACTTCGCCGAGGGAGCATATCCGCTATATATCTTGCACCAGACCGTTATCGTCATAATCGGCTTCTTTGTGGTGCAGTGGGACTTTGCTGCGGCCGCCAAGTATGCACTCATCGTCGCGCTGGCTTTTGCGGGGAGCGTGCTTACCTATGCTGTTCTGGTGAAGCGGACTAACGTCACGCGCTTCCTCTTCGGGATGAAACCAAAATCCTGAAACAATAAGTAGGGGCAGCCGCCTAAGGCGGCTGCCCCTACTCCATAATTTCTCAGCTTTCTCAAACTACTGCTGAGGCGTATTCGTCGCCTCGGGGTTGCCGACTCTGGGCAGAATACCGCCCAGCCTCTTGCCCCTGCGCTTGTGAGGTCGCGGCTTGTGCGCCCATAAATCCTTGAAGAAGTCCCTGTTCAGCAGGTGTCCATGGTCCGCTACGCTCAGAAGGTCTTTGGACACGTTGCTCTCGAAGTACGCCACCTCGACATGCTTGCCCATGTTCTTCACAGTCTGCAGAGCGTAGGCGAAATCGGAATCCCCGCTCACCAGCACCGCTATGTCATACAGGTCGTTCCAGGCGAAGTGCAGCAAATCGGTGACCAGCATGACGTCCACGCCCTTCTCCACAGGGACGCCCGAAGCCATCTTGGTGCCTCCCAGGCGCACCTCCAGGTAAGGCGTCTCGCGGAGCGTGTTGAGGAACTCCTGCTGCTCGCGGTGTCCCTCAGCGCGCTGAGTGGGGTCCTGCAGGATGTTGTAGTAATACGTTCGGAACAGCCGCCTCTGCCCGCAGAGCTTCTTGGTGAACTCTGCGAAGTTGAGGTCGTAGCGTCCGAAGTTAGAGCGCAACGCATGGTATAGATTGCTGCCGTCTATGAATATAGCCACTCTGTCGTTCATATTTTCTCCTTAGGTATTTGGGCGCGGCAACCGCGCCCCTACAATGCACACCCCAAGCCAGCGAGCTTGAAGAGATACTAACCTATTTAGAGGCTGACCGCAACCCTTGCAAGGGCGTTCAGTTTAACGCCCCTACTCCCTGATAAATAGCACCAGCCCCACCATCGCAGTAGCTGCCATACCTGCCCCGAAGTAGAACGGCGCCGCAGGACCGATGAGATGCCACAGCCAGCCCGCTATCACGCTCGCGGGCAACAAAGACAGCCCCACAGCGGTATGATACCACCCGTAGCAGGTGCCCCGCTTCTCCACAGGCGCCAGGTCGCAGACAAAGGCTCGGCACACGCCCTCCGCTACGCCGTAGTAAAGCCCGTAGAGCGCGAACAGCAGCCATACGTGCCACACCTGGGAAGCTAAAGCGAACCCCAGATAGGACAGCGCGTAGATAGACCAGCCCGCTACAATGACACCCTTCCTGCCCAGTTTGTCCGAGATTATCCCCGCGGGCAGGGAAGCCAAAGCGTAAACCAGGTTGAAGGCGACGAAAAGCAGCAGCACCTGATAGACGGAGAAGCCCAGGTCGTTGGCGCGCAGGATGAGGAAGGCATCGCTGGAGTTGCCCAGGGTGAATATCACCATTATCACCAGAAACAGCTTGAAGCGCCCATCGGTCGCCGTTTTGGCAGTTCCTGCGCACTGGGGTTGACACGAGGAAGCGTCGCCGGGGTTCGACGGCTTCCCCTTCTTGCGTTCCTTTACGAAGAACAGCAGGAGTACCACGGAGAGCACTGCAGGACCTATTCCTACGAGCACCAGGGTACGGAAAGACTCCCTGGTAAGCTCCAGCCCGCCCGCCTGCACGATATATACAATTAGGGCTGCCAGGGAGAGTCCCACGACGGCGCCCATGGTATCCATGGCGCGATGAAAGCCGAAGCTCCTGCCCATCTCGTTGGCTGCTGTGGAGTCGGCGACCAATGCGTCGCGGGGCGCGGAGCGGATACCCTTGCCCACGCGGTCGGTCCAGCGCACCGCCAGCACCACGCCCCAACTGTTGGCGATGTACAGAAATGGCTTCGCCAGAGTGGACAGGGTATACCCAGAGACAGCCAGCCCCTTCCTCTTCCCCAGGCGGTCGCTGAGCCAGCCGCTGACCAGCTTGAGCAAACTCGCCGTGCCCTCAGCCAGCCCCTCGATGAGACCGATTATAGGCGTGCTCACCTTGAGCACGTTCAGCAGGAACAAGGGCATCACTGTGAAAATCATGTCACTGGAGACATCTGTGAGGAAGCTCACCCAGCCCAGAAAGAAGACGTTGCGGCTGACGCCGAGGACTTTTTTCTCTTCTACCTGTTTCTGTTCCATCGTTTACCTATCCAGGAGCACTTCCTCCACTAGCTCGGCAATCTTGTCCTTCGACACACTCAGCACAGCCCGCCCCTGCTTGGTTACATAGTAGTACTTGCGCATCTTGCCCTCGACCACCTTTCTCTCCACGGAGAGATAGCCCTCCCTCTCCAGGCGGTGCAGCGTGGGATAGAGCGTGCCGGGGCTTAAGCGATAGCCGTGGCGAGCCAGCTCCTCCAGCATCTCGACACCGTACATAGGCTCATTCGAGGCATGGTAGAGGATATGAATCTTCACGAAGCCCACAAAGAAATCCTTAAACACCCCTGGTTCCATAATATCGCCTTCTGATATCGGTTAGTGATATTATAATACCAGCAAACACCCTGACCGTCAAGTGTAGTGGGCGACCCGATGGCTTGCCCTCGTGGTGATTGTGTTATTCTGAGAGGCTCGAAGGTCTTTGGTTTTGGGGTGACTTCCGGTTTCGCACCATCAATCAAGGGTGGGTTCGCAGATTAGTATCAGAAGGCTACTCTGGACATCCCTTAAGCCGCTATCTGATAAGCAGCGCAGGCTGCTCTGTCTCCCTGGAGTCGCCATATTGCCTCGAAACGGGCTGTTTCGGTCCCCTCTTTTTCTCTGTGTGTTTCTCCG
>CAYHAX010000007.1:0-8955 GCA_964354695.1 uncultured Dehalococcoidia bacterium | reverse complement strand
GTGGAATCAATTACTTCCACCCGGCATTTCCTCTTCATTAACCCTACACTTTGCAGAGCCACGTTGTAGGTGCCGCTGAGCTTGGCACTGAGAATGATAGCAAGAACATCATCCGTCTCTTCAGCTAGCCGGTCATATGCCTCAGCAAAAGTTACAGGCGAAGGCACTGAAGTTGACGGTGGGATCTTGCTGCGCTTGAGCCTCTCGTAGAACTGCTGGGAAGTCAAGTCAATGCCGTCGCGGTAAAGCTGCTCCCCCCAACGAATAACTATGGGGATTACTGTAATGCCCAACTCTTCAACCACTTGGGAGGGCAAATCAGCAACACTGTCTGTTACAATTTTGACTGTCATGGCCGTTTCGAGCTCTATTCTATGACGGTGCTCCCCAAATGGCAATATCGGGACAGGAGGATATGCGATCGCACAGTCGGACTATTGAGCAGCGTCGGCGCATGAACATTGCACCATTATGCACAAATGTAGTTGCTTGTTTCTACGGGAGTATGCTAGGGACTGAAACTACTCAGAAATTTTGAGAAGAAGCAGCTGGTTCCAGCCTTGCAGCAGCTACTCACCTCTTACTCAAAACCACAGTAATTCTATAGTGGCTGGCAGCATCAGTCAAGAAGCAGGGGCAACTCCTGGCAGCTTTGTAGCGGTTGCCAGCTGTTCATATAAAGTCCCCAAGGTAACACATGTACGATTGTTACCCAGAGCGGCCTCATTGATACCTCGAATATGAGTCAGGGTTTCGAAATCCCAGTTAGGGTGTCGCCGTAGATTCAGAACTCAGACTACTTGCCTCCTCATCAAGGTGTCACTTGAGGCTTCTACCTCTTCATTGAGATTAAGTTGCTGAACCTCTCGATTGGCATTATATTATTGGCTGGAGGAACTCTATGGGCGGGAACAAAATCCTCGTAGTTGAAGACGACCGAACCCTGCTCGATGTCCTGAAATACAACCTAGGTAAAGAAGGTTATGCTGTGGTCACTGCCACTGACGGTGTCCAGGCTTTGGATGTTGCGCGAAGCGAGAAGCCCGACCTGATTGCCCTCGACATCATGCTCCCCAAACTCGATGGCTTCGAAGTATGCCGCATACTACGCCGGGAGATGACTACGCCTATTCTCATGCTCACTGCTAAGGCGGGTGAAACCGATAAGGTGGTCGGGCTGGAGTTGGGGGCAGATGATTATATGACCAAGCCTTTCGGCATGAGAGAGTTCCTGACCCGTATAAAAGCAATGCTGCGACGCGTAGAGATGATGAAGATAGCTGCAGGCCCCGTCAAAGAAACTACTCCTTCTGTAATTAAGGTCGGCGAGTTAGAGATTGATTTCACTCGCCATAAAGTCTCCCGTGCCAACTCCGTCATCGCCCTGAGCCCCAAGGAGTTCGACCTCCTCGCCTTCCTCCTTAAGAACAGAGAGCAAGTATTCAGCCGCGACCAGCTTCTAGAGAGGATTTGGGGTTATGATTACACCGGTGACACCCGAACCGTGGACGTCCATATGAGGTGGTTGAGGCAAAAGATTGAAACTGACCCGACGGATCCCAGGCACCTCTTGACTGTGCGAGGCGTCGGCTATAAATTCGAGGGGTAATAGTGTTTCGCAGCATCAGATGGCGCACAGGCATAGTTTTCGCCGTACTTATCATAGCATGTATAAGCGGGCTCGGCGTTTACCTGTCACACCTGACCAGAGACGACCATCTGGATACTTTGAGGACACAGCTCGCCGACCAGGCACTGCTTATCGGGGATAGCAGCGCCCCCTATTTCAGTGGCAGCCAGACTCAAAGCCTGGATGCGCTGGCGAAGAGGCTGGGAGAACAAATCGGCGCACGAATCACAATTATCAACAAAGATGGCGTGGTTCTGGGCGATTCAGAGGAAGACCCAGCCACCATGGATAACCACTCTAATAGACCCGAGGTCATAGAAGCCATCTCCCAAGGAACCGGCAGCACCATTCGTTACAGCTCAACGTTAGGCTATAACATGATGTATGTTGCAGTGCCCATAACCTCAAATGGCGCAGTAGCAGGCGTCGCTCGTGTAGCTCTACCACTAACTCAGATAGATAAATCACTTCAACATATTAATAGAGTCATTATCATTGGAGCCGTGATTGCCGCTGTCACCGCTATTTTGCTGGCGTTTCAGCTATTAAGAATCACTACGGAGCCAGTGAAAAAGTTAACGCAATTATCCAAGAGAATGGCTCAGGGTGAACTCGACCAAGAAATCCAGATAACGTCCCGGGACGAGGTAGGCGAGCTTGCCAGAGCATTCAACCAGATGGCAGTTCGGCTCAAAGAGATGGTGGCCCTTATCACTAACGAGCGCGATAGGATGGCAACTATCCTATCCAACATAGATGATGCCATCTTCATGGTTAACGGAAATGGCAAAATAACCGCGATGAATCGGGCAGCAGAGAGTATCTTCCAGATCTCGGAAGGAAAAGCACTAGGGCACACTTTCATTGAGATAGTGCGCGACCATGAGCTTAACCGGTTACTCCAGCGCTGTCTCAGTACAAGAAAACAGCAAACAGGAGCTGTGGAGATAAAACCCAAAAAGCAGTTCCTGGGAGTGGTAGCTACACCGCTATCGGGTGATGGTGGCTGTCTGGCACACATCCAGGACCTCACCGAGTTGCGCAGGTTGGAGATGATTCGCCAGGATTTCATCTCGAATATATCCCACGAACTCCGCACCCCTATAGCCTCAGTCAAGGCCCTCGCTGAAACGCTGAATGAGGGTGCTGTCGAAGACCCCTCGGTAGCCAAAGATTTCTTGAGCAGGATAAATGCTGAGGCAGACAAATTGGCTCAAATGGTGCAGGAATTGGGAGAGCTGTCCCGCATCGAAAGCGGCGAAGCCCCTCTTCAGATAAGGAGTATCAATATAGCTGAAGCAATCGGGCACGCTGTGGACAGGCTCAGGGCGCAGGCTGACCGCGCAGAGCTCAAGCTCGATATTGACTCTCCTCCCACCTTGCCTGAAGTCCTGGCTGACGAGGCACGTGTAGAGCAGGTTCTTGTCAACCTCATTCATAATGCTATCAAATTCACCCCATCCGGCGGTAGAATCAGTATCTCGGCAAAAGCCAAGGACAATGATATTATGGTCTCAGTAGCCGATACTGGGATCGGCATTCCCCCTGACGATTTGCCCCGTATCTTCGAGCGTTTCTACAAGGCTGATAAGTCACGCACCGGCGGCGGCACAGGGCTGGGCCTGGCTATCGCCAAGCACATCGTTGAAGCCCACGACGGCAGGATATGGGCGGAAAGTGTGGAAGGAAAGGGCTCCAACTTCAACTTCACTCTACCGTTGACTTCCAAGCTGTAGAAATTCCCACAAATCTTAACACGCTCTTAACAAAACCTTAAACATCTCTTAAATATTGCCTGCTATCATCGAAAGTAGAGAGGTAGATGTTTAAGACAGACTCCACTGTGAGATGGCAATGAAGAAAATCCTGTTCGTATGTGTTCACAACACAGGCCGAAGCCAGATGGCTGAGGCCTTTTTTAATCATTATGCTAAGGGTAAAGCACAGGCCTTTTCTGCAGGAACTCACTATGCCAGCCACATAAATTCTAGCGTAATAGAAGCTATGAGAGAGGTAGACATAGACATCAGCAGCAAGCGCCCTAAAGTGCTGACCCTCGAGATGCTAGGAGTGGCCGATAAGGTCATCAGCATGGGTTGCGGGGTCGAAGGCGTCTGCCCTGCTACCTTCGTTCCTACCGAGGACTGGCAATTAGAAGACCCCGAAGGCAAACCCATCGAGCAGGTAAGAGCTACCAGAGATGAAATTGTAACAAAAGTAAAAAGGCTGATTGAGGAGATATAGGACATCTTGCTGTAGCTCCAGTTTCATACAACTGAAACAAAGTAGACAGGAGGAAGAAACATGAAAATTAGAAAAGGATGGAAATGGCTTATATTGCCCATAGTTGCAGGTCTGCTCGTGGCAGCCCTTACGCTGAGCGGATGCAGCAGCGGCAGCTTAGGTACTATCACTGAAAACGGCTCAACCACCGTGCAGCCATTAGCAGAGAAATTGGCAGGGGCCTTCAAAGCAAATAGTCCTGACGTAAACGTCGTTATCCAGGGTGGTGGCAGCGCCGTTGGCATCAAGTCCGTCAATGATGGGACTGTGGATATCGGCGCGGTCTCCCGCGAGCTTACGGCAGCAGACCCGAACCTGGTAAAGCATCTTCTGGCTCGCGATGGCATCGCCGTCATTGTCCATGCCTCGAACCCTATTACCAACCTGACCAAGGAGCAAGTGAGAGATATCTACGCCGGCAATATCACCAATTGGAACCAGGTTGGAGGGCAGAATAAGGCCATCCACGTGGTAGCCAGGGAGGAAGGTTCAGGGACAAGAACAGCCTTTCAGGATTTGGTGATGGGGAAGAATGCACTTATAAAATCCGACGCTATCCTCCAACCATCAAATGGAGCAATCAAGACGGCTGTTTCCAGTGATTCACAGGCGATTGGCTTCATTTCCTTCGGCTACATTGACAGCTCTGTCAAGGCTTTGGCGATCAACGGTGCAGCAGCCACTGAAGAGAATGCTAAAAATGGAACTTACTCCCTCGTCCGACCACTATATTTCTTGACCAAGCGGCAGCCTACAGGGTTGGTCAAGGATTTCATCGACTTTTGCACAGGTACAGAGGGGCAAAAAATCGTTGCTGAAGAGGGTTACATTTCGATCGAATAGGTCATTTGAGCTATCCTAACTTGGAAGGTTAGGCAGAAATGTCTCGATATTTTATCGACCGTAACGCCAAATATCTAGTGCTGGTCTGCGCCTCGGCCTCATTCATAATACTGGCAGCTATCGCTATATTCACACTCAAGGAAGCGCTGCCTGCATTCCAACAGGTTGGTTTTACGCACCTTATCTTCGGAACTACATGGCGCCCTACCATGGGGGGATTTGGCATTCTGCCCATGATAATAGGCTCCCTTGCCGTTACCCTGGGCGCAATGATTCTGGCAATACCACTCGGTATCGGCTGCTCCGTCCTGCTGGCTGAGGTGGCACCTCACAGAGTACGCCAGTTCCTGAGACCTGCGGTGGAAATTCTGATAGGCGTACCTTCAGTGGTCTACGGGCTCATTGGCATGCTGCTTATTGTTCCTTTAGTGCGCCAGATTGGGGGCACCGGCTATAGCATAGCAGCCGGCGCCATTGTGCTTACGGCAATGATCCTTCCCACTATCATCAGCATTAGTGAGGACAGTATCAGAGCTGTGCCCAGAAGATACAAGGAGGGTGCTCTGGCGCTGGGAGCCACGCACTGGCAGACCATATGGCATGTCCTCATTCCAGCGGCGCGCTCCGGCATCACAGCCGGCGTTATATTAGGAATGGGCAGGGCCATCGGGGAAGCCATGGCCATGATTATGGTCACAGGCAATGCGGTGCAGATTCCTACCTCTCCACTGGACCCAACACGCACCCTGGCTGGCGGCATAGCTGTCGAGATAAACTACGCCAGCGGCCTGCATGAGAACGCGCTGTTTGCCATCGGAGTTGTCCTTTTCATGCTTATATTGGCAATCAACAGCATGGCTATCCTTGCCATAAGAAGAGGAAAGCGTGCCCAAGATGTCTGCTAAGTCCACTCAGAAATTGGCTAAAGTATTCATCTGGGGGAGCGGTTTCATCACCGTTCTTATCCTCTTCCTCATTATCGGCTATGTCCTGGTTCGGGGATTGCCACAACTCAGCCTGAGTTTTCTCTTCACAGCTCCCCAAGGTGGGCTGAGCGGAGAGGGTGGCATCTCCACCGCCATCGTAAGCACAATTTATATCGTGCTCCTGACCATTGCTATCCTGATTATCCCGGGGATTGGGGCAGCTATTTACCTTGCAGAGTACGCCAAAGATGACTGGCTCACACGAATCATCCGCTACGGGGTGGACACTCTAGCTGGCGTGCCATCGATTGTATTCGGACTATTCGGTTTCGTCATCTTCGTGACTGCTTTGCACTTCAGTTTTTCCATCCTTTCCGGAGCCCTGACCCTGGTCTGCCTCCTTCTACCCACGCTTATCCGCACCTCTGAGGAGGCAATCAAGGCGGTCCCTCGCTCCCATCGTGAGGCTGCCTTGGCACTGGGGGCTACAAGGTGGCAATCGATATGGCATGTAGTCTTACCGGCTGCACTGCCGGGCATTGTCACTGGCATCATTCTCTGCATCGGACGCATTTTGGGAGAGACAGCATGCCTCTACGTTACCATGGGAGGCAGCTCTGCCATGCCAACGTCGCTGCTCTCCGGAGGGCGCACGCTGGCGTTACACCTTTTCTACCTGGCAACGGATACCAATGCCATGTCAAAGGCCATGACAACAGCGGCCGTGCTCATCGTAGTGATTCTGGTTATCAATACCATTATCAACTGGATATCGCATCGTTTCCAGGCCAGGGTACTTAGAGGAGCCTGATATGGATCCCAAGATACAGACGAAGCAGCTCAGTTTCCACTATGGGAAGAATTGTGCTGTTAAAAACGTGACCATCGATATAAGAGAGCACCAGATCACCGCGCTTATCGGGCCCTCTGGGTGCGGCAAGTCAACCTTCCTGCGAACCTTGAACCGTATGAACGACATCATCCCGGGAGCACGAATTGAGGGAGAAGTGCTTCTGGACAAGCAGAATATCTATGAGCGCAGCGTGGATGTGGTAGAACTGAGAAAAAGAGTGGGAATGGTATTTCAGCAGCCCAACCCTTTCCCTAAATCCATCTTCGAAAACGTAGCCTTTGGGCCGAAGATGCTGGGGCTTGGCCATAAACTGAATCTGGATGAAGTGGTGGAGAAGAGTCTACATGCAGCCGCTCTGTGGGGCGAAGTGAAAGACAACCTCCGCAAATCAGGGCTGGCTCTTTCAGGAGGACAGCAACAGAGATTATGCATTGCCCGTGTGCTGGCTGTAGAGCCTGAGGTTGTCCTTATGGACGAGCCCTGCTCAGCACTCGACCCCGCATCCACCCTTAAGATTGAGGAGCTGATGCAGGATTTGACAAAAAATTATACTATTGTTATCGTGACCCACAATATGTTGCAGGCGGCGCGGGTTTCAGAGTGGACCGGCTTTTTCCTCCTGGGAGAAATGATAGAATACGGTAAGACCGTTGATATCTTCAGCAGACCAAGAGATAGGAGAACAGAGGACTACATCAGTGGCCGCTTCGGCTAAAGGAGAGTCAAGATGCCAAGAACGAGTTTCGAGCGACACCTTCACGAGCTTCGGGACGAAGTTTTGGTTTTAGGCAGCATGGTTGAGAAGGCTATCTACCGCTCTATGGAGGCCCTCAAGAACAGGGACTTAGACCTTGCAAAAAAAGTCATTTCTGATGACAGCGAGATAGACCGAATGCGCTTCGATATCGAGGAGAAGTGCATCAAACTCATCGTCACCCAGCAGCCGGTGGCCAGCGACCTTAGGATAATTGTTGCTGTTCTGAACATCATCATCGACTTGGAAAGGATAGGCGACCACGCTGAGGGCATAGCTAAAATAGCCGTGATGATCGGCAACGAGCCACCGCTAAAGCCGCTGATTGATTTGCCCCGCATGGCACAGAAGACGGCTGATATGCTGAGACGAAGCCTAGATGCCTTCGTCAATCGCGATGCAGATGCGGCCAGGCAGATTTCCAAAGAGGATGACGAGATCGACGCCTTATATGACCAGGTTTTCCGAGAGTTGCTCATCTTCATGGCAGAAGACTCCAAGACCATTACTAGGGCTACGCGCCTTATCTGGGCAGGACATAACCTAGAGCGGAGCGCAGACAGAGTTACCAACATCTGTGAACGTGTGGTCTTTGTCGTAACCGGGAAGATGGAGGAGATAGGAGTTTCAAAATACTAAGGGTAAGCCAGCCATGCCTCGGTGAATCTGGTCATGGTTTATGACTATTACCCATAGCTTCAAAAAGAACACTTCACGCCAACAGCACGCCCACATCACAGAAATTGCAGGAAAAGCCTTTGTTGCTTATGATACCAGCAGTCGAGAGCTCAAAGGTAATTCGGTTGACCTAACGTTGTGAGAGCCTGATCCTCTTCGAGACATTATCCTGTATGGCGGTGGGCATTAACGGGGCAGCTTAGCACTAGCTGTTTTTAGGTAATAACACTGCCATTTTTAAGGCGGTCAGACTCGAAATATGGTAATAATATTACCATTATAGTACACCTCACGGGACTGTTCCCGAACATCTCTTTGAGAAGAAGCAGCTGGTCCCAGCCTTACAGCAGCTACTTGTCTCCTACTCAAAGCCACAGTAATTCTATATGGGTGGGCATCGTTCGTCAAGAAGCTGCGGTCAAGTTTTGTGTATTGCCTCACTACAACAGTCAGAGAGGTGCGCGGAAAGGGCTCCCTTTCTAAGATTTCTTCTAATGTACCTCGATTTATATGTTGCTGTACGCCTTGACAACGTGAATAGGGCCTATTAACTCTTGCTATGGAATTGTATTCCACGTCTACCCATTATTCGGCCTAAGGATGGGGAAAATACACCATACCGGGGAAAGGTCAGAATAGATACAGTATTACCAACAGATCCCATTAAACTTACTAGAGTAAGCGGTACCAAATGACTATCTCTACGTATACTATTGCACGATTGAACATTGCGGGAATTGGTGTTACCTTGGTCTCAGGAGATAGCGACCCAGGAGATAGGTTGGATAGTACTGGGAAATCTAACAATTTAGGCGTGCTATGAACACAGATTTGTCCAGTTGGCTAGGTGTTTCCGATAATGAGGACAGAGTGTCCCGCGATGTCACTCGGTCTATATCTGAGGAAGCCCAAAAGCTGCAAGCAGTACGTGACGTAAGGGATATAATAGGTTCCCCCTACGAATTTGAAGACATTGTTCAGCAAGTGG
>CAYHAX010000006.1:0-10028 GCA_964354695.1 uncultured Dehalococcoidia bacterium | reverse complement strand
TGGTGATGCCGATGGTTTTCATATCTTCTTCAGCCCCTCTGCACTCCCCAGAAGTAACTTCACTTACCTCCTCAACTTGCCGAACGCCTCCCTGCCAGCATACTCAGCCTTTTTGCCCAGTTCCTCTTCAATTCTAAGGAGGCGGTTGTACTTGGCGACGCGCTCGGAACGGCAGGGTGCCCCTGCCTTTATCTGACCGCTGTTCATAGCCACAGCGAGGTCGCTTATGGTGGTATCTTCGGTCTCGCCGGAGCGGTGGCTCACCACCGATGTCCAGCCAGCCTTCTTCGCCATTTCCATGACTTCCAGTGTCTCCGAAAGCGTGCCAATCTGATTGAGTTTAATCAGTATCGAGTTCGAGGCGCGCTCCTTGATGCCGCGACTGAGCCTCTCTTCATTCGTGGTGTAAAGGTCGTCGCCCACAAGCTGAATCCTGCTGTCCAGCTTCTTGTTGAGAAACTGCCAGCCGCCCCAGTCATCCTCCGCCAAGCCGTCCTCAATACTTATTATGGGATAAGAAGCAACCAGCTTGTAGTAGTAGTTCACCATCTCGGCGCTGGTATAAGACAAGCCCTCCTTTGCCAGAACGTATTTGCCTTGGTTGTAAAACTCCGTGGAGGCGGGGTCGAGGGCGATGAAGCACTCCCTGCCAGGCTTGTATCCAGCGGCTCCGATAGCAGCTATAATCACCTCCACCGCTTCCCTGTTCGTAGCCAGCCTGGGCGCAAAGCCCCCCTCGTCGCCTACAGCCGTGTTCGCCCCTTTCTTTTTGAGCACCTTCTTCAGGGCGTGGTAGACCTCAGAGCCTATCCGCAAGGCGTGAGCGAAGCTCTCCGCGCCTGCAGGCACCACCATAAACTCCTGCAAATCCACCGAATCCTCAGCGTGTTTGCCGCCGTTGAGTATATTCATCAGGGGCACAGGCAGGAGATGAGCTTCCGTGCCACCGAGATAGCGATACAGGGGCACACCTTTAGATTTGGCAGCAGCATGAGCCACTGCGAGCGAGACGCCCAGTATAGCGTTGGCTCCCAGTTTCCCCTTGTTGGGCGTGCCATCTAGCTCTATCATGCGCCGGTCTATCGCTTCCTGCTTCAAGGCCGACATCCCCACTATGGCAGGGGCGATTATTTTCTGAATATTATTTACTGCCTTGAGCACACCTTTACCCTGATATTTAGAGGGGTCGCCGTCGCGCAACTCCACTGCCTCATGGCTGCCAGTGCTCGCCCCAGATGGCACGGCAGCCAGCCCCACTGCGCCGTCGTCGAGCAACACCTCGACCTCAACCGTGGGATTGCCTCTGGAGTCAAGTATCTGGCGTCCCTCTATGCGCTTTATAGTCTTCATTTCGTCTCACCCCCGATTGCAGCCAAAGCCTTCTCCACAGCCTCTTTGGGGCTTTGAGCAGCTATTATAGACCTGACGGAGCGCCCCTTCTTAGCCAGCATCCAGGTGTTCAGCCCGATAACTGGTACATTGTTGCGCAAAGCATAGGCAATCTCAGAAAGAGTGCCGTATTTGCCACCGATGGCGATGACAGCCTGGGCTGTGTTCACCACAATCACATTTCTAGCCTCGCCCATGCCAGTGACCACTGGTATATCCACATGGGGATTAGCTTCATCACGCATGCTGCCGGGCAGGATGCCCACAGTCACCCCTTTAGCGGAACGCGCCCCTTTGCAGGCAGCCTCCATCACCCCACCCAACCCCCCACATACCAACGTAACGCCGCGCTTAGCCAACTCGACGCCGACCGCCTCAGCCAGCTTAGCCTCCTCCTGAGAACACTGCCTGCCCCCGACTACAGCCACGAACATCCTTTTACCCTTCATAGAGACCTCCGGGAAATTGAATTGTGATTTCTCTACGCTGATAGCTGAGAGCCCAACTTGCAGACAAGGGGCTTAAGCCCCTTGTCTAAAACACCTTATACCTAATCAACCAAGGTATCATTTAGCCCGTGGGTGAGAGCTTTCGTACACCTTTCGCAGATGCTCAGTGGTGAGATGAGTGTAAATCTGGGTAGTGGAGATATTGGCGTGCCCCAGCAGTTCCTGTAGCTCCCTGAGATTCATCTTGCCACTGTGAAGGAGATGCGTGGCGATGCTGTGACGCAGAACGTGTGGAGTTATATCAGACTCTATCCTGGATTTCTGTGCGTAGCCCTTCAGTATGAGCCACAAGCCCTGCCTGGTGAGACGCTGCCCACGGCGATTGAGGAATAAAGCGGCCTCTTCATCAGCCCTCGCCAGACGAGGTCGTGCATCATCGATATAGGTCTTTACCGCTTTAATAGCCTTGCTGTGGATAGGGATGATTCGTTCTTTGGAGCCCTTGCCAAAGCAGCGCACAAAGCCAGCTTTCAGATTTACATCGCGCACGTTCAGCGATACCATCTCGCTCACTCTCATCCCCGTAGCATAGAGCAACTCCAGCATAGCCTTATCACGCTTCCCCTCGGGCGTATTTACCTTATCGGGCTGCTCCAGCAATTTCTCGACCTCCTCAACGGAGATAGCCTTGGGCAGAGCCTTCCCCACCTTGGGTCCGGTTATCCCTTCGGTGGGATTATTCTTCAGAGCGCCCTCTGCAACCAGGAAATTGAAGAAGGATTTAATTGCAGCCACCTTGCGCGCCATAGTCGCCGGCGCATAGCTCTTCTCCCTGAGCGTGACCAAGTAGTCCAGTATAATGGCACGGTCTACGGTGACCCAGGTTACCTGCTGCTTATCCTCCTTGGCAGCCTGCTTACAAATAAACTCAGCGAACTGGCTGAGGTCGTTTTTGTAGGCATCCAGGGTATTGTTAGAGAAACCCTTTTCCACCGAGAGAGAAGAAATAAAGCTGTTGATTCCCTCGTCCATTGCTCTCCTCCAAAAAACTTAAATCAACTAATAACTCTTTTCAGCCCCCTAAATCCCCCAATCTTGGGGGATTTTTAAGCTGGGGGATACCCCCAGACCCCCAGCAAAGGGGCTTTGCCCCTCTGCACTCCCCAACTAACATCATCGCTTAACTAATTAAGGCTGGAGCCCGGCATTCTCAGCGGAGGCAGGTCGAGACACCTCTCCTCGCAGATCTCCTGATAGATCAGCACCAGCTCCTTATCGAACAGGGCTCTTTTTCGCTTGAGCGCCAGCACCCGGGCACGGGCAAGTATGTCCTTCGCCAGGTCATCTGGCAGTTCGATTCCGAACTCGTTGGCAAACTTGAATAGAATAGTGTGCGAGCCGCTGTGTTTGCCCACCAGTATCTGCCGCTGCAAACCCACTTCCTCCGGAGAAAAAGCCTCATAAGTAGGCGGGTACTTGAGCACTCCATCGGCATGGATACCCGACTCATGGGCAAAGATATTGTCACCAATGATTGCCTGGCTTACCGACAGGGGTCTCAGAGAAGCCTCAGCTACATACTTAGAGATAGCGCGAAAGCGGGTGGCATCTACGCCGACGTCTATTTTCTCTATGTGCTTCAGAGCCATGACCACCTCGGCAAGGGAGGCATTGCCTGCCCTCTCGCCCAAGCCGTTGACCGTGGTGTTGACCCACCTGGCACCTGCTCTGATACCAGCTAAAGCATTAGCCGTAGCCATGCCGAAGTCGTTATGGGTGTGCATCTCTATATCGAGTCCTGTTTCCTCTATCAGGCGGCATATAGCTTCGTATGTCCTGAACGGGTCTAACACCCCAACGGTGTCGCAGAAACGCAGGCGGTCGGCACCGGCATCCTTGGCGTTACGCCCGAACTCAGTAAGAAAGTCCGGGTCAGCCCGGGAAGCGTCCTCAGCGTTAACCGAGACGTACAGGTCGTGGTGCTTGGCATACTTCGCAGCTCTTTTAATGCTGTTCAAGACCCACTCGCGGCTCTGGCGGAGTTTATGCTTTATGTGGATGTCCGAGACGGAGATGCTCAGAGCCACAGCCTTCGTGCCACATTGCAGAGAAGCATCTATATCGGCGATGACGGGACGATTCCATGTGATAACGCTAGCCTTCAACTCCAGGTCTATGATAGCCTTGATAGCCTCCAGTTCATCGCCGCCCATGGCTGGGATGCCAGCCTCAATCTGGTGCACACCTAACTCATCGAGCATGCGGGCGATGTGCACCTTCTCCTCATTGGTGAACACAACGCCGGCGGTCTGCTCGCCATCCCTCAGGGTGGTGTCGTCTATCAATACAGACGGAACCGGCTTCTTCCTGCTACCACTCATCCAGATTAAACCTCACAAAAAAAGCAACGTTTTGAAGCGAAACAAACCAGCCAACATAACATAAAGCTTTCATAACATAACACAACAAAACCCTTTTTGCAAGGAGTATAATTTTTCTTGACACACCATCTTCATGCAAGTATAATTCTGCGGAGGGTGCCCAGAAGGGGGGGATATGTGTGACCGAGGTAATGATTGGTGACAACGAGCCTTTTGAGAGTGCTCTGAGACGCTTCAATAAAAAGGTGCAACAGGATGGCGTACTTGCCGAGGCGCGTCGCAGGGAGCACTACGAAAAGCCCAGCGTGAAGCGCAAGAAAAAAGAGGCTACCAAGAAAAGGAAGACAGCCCGAAGTTCGACAGCCCGAAGTTCCAGAGGCTCCGAACGCCGGTAGCACCAACGGCAACAGGTAATCCTTATGTTGCAAGAAAAATTTATGAACGACCTCAAGGTGGCGATGAAGGGTGGCGATAGGAAGCGCCGGTCTGTAATCCAGCTTGTGAGGGCAGCCATAAAGAACGCCGAGATAGCGAAGCAGAAAACCCTGGACGATGCCGATGTCCTGGGCATCATCTCCAAGGAGATAAAGCAGCGTAAAGAGAGCATCGAGGAGTTCAAAAAGGGCAACCGTCAAGACCTGGTAGATAAGGAGGCGGCTGAGATGGCTATCCTCCTGGAATATCTGCCCGAGCAGATGTCTCGCGAGGAGATTATCTCCGCCGCCCGTCAGGTGATTAAAGAGGTGAATGCGCAGGGTCCCAAGGAAAAGGGCAAGGTAATGCAAAAGCTGATACCTCAGCTTAAAGGCAAGGCTGAGGGAAGCGAGATAAACGAAGTCGTAACCGGGCTGCTCAGCGGCACCATAAGCTGAGCAAAAAAAATCGAGAAAGTTGTAGGGGGAACAATCAGACAAGTCTGATTGTTCCCCTCTTAATTTATATCAGCGTAGTTGCCCAATTTATTGGGCGGTTCCGCCTAATCCGCCTTAGGCGGAGGCAACTACAGTTCCAATGTACCCACATATTCGAAACATCGCTGGACAATATCCAGCAACGGTGATAAATTAACCGTATAGGGGTTGCTGCCCCAGCAACGAATCGAATTCTGCAATATTACCCCCGGTATCCTCTTTACGAGGCAAAGGCGGAGGAGGGCAACATGGTCAGGCAAAATACAGCGACTTTTGAGCTAAAACTCGATGCTTTCCCCAGGATTTCACGTCTCTACGACAGGCTGATGAGCTCCAGGAAGGAAATCTGCGTCCAGAGGGCACGCTACATCACAGAGTACATGAAAAGCGAGGGAGCCTGGTTCGAGCCACCTGTCATCAGGCGAGCCAAGGCTGTTGCCCATGTTCTGAGAAACCTGGACGTGAAGATATATCCCGATGAGTTGATAGTAGGAGGCATCACCAGCAAACAGCTGGGGGCGATTGTCTATCCTGAATTCATCAGCCTGCTAATCTGGCCCGAGCTCAACACGCTTGCGGAAAAGGGAGAAAATTCCCTCAAGATTGGCGATGCAGAGAAAGATGAGCTGGATAAGGTGATTTTCCCCTACTGGCAGGATAAGGTGGTTACTGACTACGCGGAGGACTTCACCTCACCGCCTGCGCCCATAGCTCTACTGGGAAGGTTCGGTATTTTCCTTCTGACCGAAGCTGGTGGCATCTCCCATACAGCGCCGGATTACGAGACGTTGTTGAAGGTGGGACTGAGGGGATTGACTGAGGAGACAAAGGGTAAAATCGCAAAGCTTGACCACTCCCCCTCCACAGACTCCGAAGCACTCAAGAAACGTGCCTTCTACAAAGCTGTGGAGATAATCTGCGAGGCTGTGATTGAATTTGCGCAGAGATACCGTCAGGAAGCGCTCAGGCTGGCTGGCGCAGAGAAAGACCCCGGAAGTAAATCCGAATTAGAAGAGATTGCCCGTATCTGCGAAAAGGTCCCCGCGGGACCAGCAGAGTCCTTCCAAGAAGCACTGCAGAGCATGTGGTTCGTGGAGGTTGCCCTTTACCAGGAGAACTACGAGCAGGCACTGTGCTTCGGCAGACTCGACCAGTACCTCTACCCATACTACCAGCGCGACCTGGAGAGAGGCGCGCTCACAGAGAAGCGAACTGTGGAGCTTCTGAGCTGCTTCTACATAAAGAACTCGGAATTCGTGCCACTGTTCTGTGACAGCATCGCCCTCTTCTTCGCCGGCTTCCCCGCCAATCCCTCAATTACCATTGGCGGAGTGACAGGCGACGATCTGGACGCCACTAACCAGTTGAGCCTTCGCATTCTGGACGCCAGGAAGCTGATACAGACCAGGCACCCCAATATCCATGCCAGAGTTCACAAAGGCTCGCCTCCCGAGTACATGCAGAGAGTTGCCGAACTTATCCAGGGTGGCAGCGGCATGCCAGCTGTGTTGAACGACGAGATAATCATTCCCGCGCTCGTAGAGAAGGGTATAAAGCAGGAAGACGCTCGCGATTACACCATAATCGGCTGTGTTGAAATATCGGTTCCCCGCAAGACCTTCGGCTCCACCGACGCCGCCCTGATGAACCTGCCCGTCTGCCTGGAAATGGCTCTCAACGACGGATACAGCACGGTCTTTCAGGAGCAGTTGGGAATCCGCAGCGGAGACCCCAGGCGCTTCAAGAAGATGGACGATGTCATCAATGCCTTCCGGAAGCAGGTGGCTTACCTCGTGGAGCAGATGGTGATTGGGCTCAACGCCCTGAGCATTGCCCACGAGCAGTTGTATCCCAGTCCATTGCTGTCCTCTATCACTGATGGGTGTCTGAACAAAGGAAAGGATGTTACCGCAGGCGGGGCTGTATATAACTTCACCGGCGTGCAGGGTGTGGGAGTGGCTGACGTCGCCGATTCGCTGGCTGCCATAGACCAGCTCGTCTTCAGGGAGAAGAAGGTTACTCTAGAACAGCTTGTGCAAACGCTGAAGGATAACTTCGCCGGTCACGAAAATCTACATAACCTGATTATGAAGCTGCCCAAATACGGCAACGACGAAGAGCTTCCCGATAAGTACGCCCGAACGGTGGCTGAAATCTTCTGCAAAGAGGTAGCCAGACATCGCAACTCGCGCGCAGGCGCATATCTGCCGGGCTTCCTGACCATGACCACCCATAAAGGCTTCGGCAATTTCGTGGGAGCGCTCCCCAGCGGCAGAAAGGCGCTGGAGACCTTCGCCAATGGGCTCTCGCCGTGCGATGGCTGGGACAGAAACGGTCCCACCGCCTATCTCAAGTCCGTGGCCAAGATAAACAACCTGCTGGCAGCCAACGGAGTATCGGTGAATATAAAGTTCAACCCGCAGAACCTGACAGGCGACAAAGGCTCGCAAATACTGAACTCGCTGGTAAAAACGTACTTCGAACTGGGCGGGATGCAGCTGCAAGTAAACGTCGTAGATAAGGAAACGCTTCTGGACGCCCAGAGGCATCCCGAGAAGCACTCGGGGCTCATGGTGAGAGTGGCTGGCTACTCCGCCTACTTCACCGACCTGATGAAAGAGATTCAGGACGAAATCATCGCCCGCACCGTGCACTGAACAACCAGACGGTGGATGGCGCCGGTTTTAATCCTCAATAAAGTATGTGAGGGAGGAGGTCATCATGTCATTTTTCGATTTTTTGCTGGACTCGGATGCTCAAGCAGTAGCAAGCGAGGCGAGGGAATTCGTCAAGAACGAGGTAGACCCCAATTACCTCAAGGCTATGGACCGTGACGAAATTAAATTCCCCAGAGAGGTCTACGAGAAATATGCTGAACACAATTTGCTCGGAGTGAGGTTTCCCAAAAAGTATGGGGGCAGAGGACTGAACTGGATAGCAACTGTCGCGGCAGAGGCGGAGATCGGCTACCTGGGCAACGCGTGTGGCTGCGCTTTCGTCATGCCCGATATAGTCGGCGAAGCGCTCTCCAGATTCGGCACTGAGCAGCAAAAGCAGAAATACCTCAAAGGGATGTTAAAGGGCAAGCTTGTGAGCGCTGAGGCGCTCACCGAGCCTCGAGGCGGGTCTGATTTCTTCGGAGCCACCAGCAAAGCAGAGGACAAGGGCGCCTATTTTCTGGTTAACGGCCAAAAGAGATTCGTCGTCGGTGCTGAAGGGGCGGATTTCTTCCTGGTGTACGCTCGCACCGACTTCGAACCTGACGGCGACCCATACCAGAGGCTCAGCACCCTCATCATCGAACGGTCTCCCGGCGTGGAGGTCAGTTACCTCTATAATCTACTGGGAACTCGCGGCGGCGGCACCGGACGGCTCACTTTCCGCAACGTTGAGGTGCCCAAGAGCAACCTCATCGGTCCGCTCAATGGTGGTGCCCTGGTCTTCTCTCGTATGATGGTGCCGGAACGGTTATGCAGCGCGGGGCCAGCTATCGGGGGAATGCGTGACCTCCTCGAAATCGCTGCGCGTTATTCGGACCGGCGTATGGCCTTCGGGCGCAAGATACGCAAGTTCCAGGCTGTCAACTCCATGCTGGCACGGGGCGTAACCCTCATGGACGCCAGCGCGGGTATGGTATATCAGGCTGCGCTCGCCGCAGACAGGGATGACCCCAGACTCCGCAGGATAGTCAGTGAAACCAAACGGTTCGCCACAGACAGCCTTTGGGAAGTGGCGAACATCGCCATGCAGATTCTGGGGGGTATCGGCTACACAGACGTATACCCCGTAGAGCGCGCCCTTCGCGACGCCCGCCTCACTCAGATTTGGACAGGGACCAACGAGGTTATGGACCAGCTTGTTCAGCACGAGTACTACAACGAAGTCCTGAGCGAGCGGGATAAGTACAGAGACACAGAGAAAGATGCATCCAGCGCAGACGTGCGGCACGAAAAGATATTCGATGATGATGATATGTGGAAGGCGCATGGTTAGAGTGGCTGGCTACTCCGCCTACTTCACCGACCTGATGAAAGAGATTCAGGATGAAATTATTGCACGAACTGGACACTGAAAAACTCAGCAGCGTTTGGCTAGTTTTAACCACAAAGAAGCCCTTTCCGAGCGTTTAGCCGCTCCTTAGAAAGGGCTTCTTTCTACTATATCCAAATTCAAAACCTTATAATGCTCAGCAGCTTGTGACTACGATTCTCTTAATACCTTCCTCTACCTGACTCTGGACAAAATTATCAGCATCTGGTGCATTTCTTACCAGGGCTATTTTTTTAACTAGCTCCAGAAGCGGTACCGGGTTCCTGATAATCATTCTTACTGTAATGCCCTCGTCCACCGACCCCTTCACATTCAAAACGTCGATGTCGGGGGTATGTTTCAACTGCGCATGTAACAGAATCAGCGACCTCACGGGTACGGGGGGTGCGAGCGCGAGTTCGACAATACCCTCGAAGAGCTCTGGCATGCTCGCCTCTTCTGTTTGTCGGACATTTCCTGCTTTGCCATCATCTCCGTTGTCGCTCTGGGTATTCTGCGCTCCACCCGGAACAATCTTGATTGTTTTTGCGCTTTCCTTACTTTTCGCTTCCTCTATAACCTGGCTGGCTTTGTGCTCGGCTTCGGCTATGATCTGGCTGCCTTTTTGCTCGGCTCCAGATGTAATCCTTCTTGCGTAGTCATCACCCTTTTGCCTGGCTTCATCTATAATACGCCTCGCTGTCTCCTCAGCTCCAGCTCGCATCTTCGCTTCCGTAACCCCAGCCTCCTCTATTATCTGGCTCGCCTTTCTGTGCGCCTCCACTACTATCCCGGATGCCTCCGATTTCGCTGCATTGCTCGCATCCCCAACGGCTTGTTTCGCCTTTTGCTCTGCCTCAGCTATGATT
>CAYHAX010000005.1:0-7995 GCA_964354695.1 uncultured Dehalococcoidia bacterium | reverse complement strand
AGGTACTTGCCCAACTTGCGGCACAAAGATGTTCAAAATCGGGAAAGGCTAAGCTCTAATCTTAGGCATACTCTAGGTATCACAGATAATAGAAGGGCTGAGTGTCCTTTAGGGGATATTTAGCCTTTTTATTTGGTGAATACTACTTCGGCGGTTTCTGGAAGTAGAAGCCTGTGTAGTCAACTTGGACCAGCTTCACATCTAAGCCTCGTTTGCTCAAAAACTCGTCTGTAGCCACCTTGCAGCCCAGCCAGTCGCCGTAATCATCGAGAACTACGTACCCTCCGGGCTGGACGCAGTCGTAGAACTTATCCAGACATAGTTTGACGCTCTCATACCAGTCTGCATCTATATGCAAAATGGCTATCTGCGGGATTTGGACAGTCGGAAATGAGTCCTGAAACCATCCTTTGACGATATGAACATGAGAATCGGTGATTTGTAGCTTCTGGAAGACCCTCTTGACCTTCGTCAGGTCTCCGTGGCACCACCCCTCGTATCCCGGAGCCTCATCGCCGTCCTTGTCTGTAGGTTTAGGCAAGCCTTCGAAGGAATCGAAAAGCCATATATCCCTCTTAACAGGTGACTTCTCGCAAAAAGATGCCATGATAGCCGCCGACCCGCCGTTATAGACGCCGCACTCCACGAAATCGCCTTGCAGATGGCGCCGGTTGACCTCCTCGCTAAGCTGGTAAAGCGCCACCAGACGGGGCACGAAGACGGCTGTATAGCTTCTAACGCTGTAGACTATCTGCATCATGCGGAAGGAATCCAGAAAAGAGTGTGGTCTCAACAGGCTGACGTTTCGCAGGTAGTGCCATATCAGATTGCGGTAGTAGAGATTGTAGAATGCGTAGGTGGCGATGAGTAGCGAAGCCTGATAGCGAACCTTATTCCTGGTATTCTGCAGCACCTGATTCATGGCAACATGCAATAGTATAAGTTTAAGATGTTTGTTATGCAACTCATGGCAGCTTTAGTTGTACTACTTTTGTTGCAGGGGCTAGCCCCATGCGCTATAATATGCCCTCAGCAGCCACGAGGGGGAAGCGCTGACGGGAATGGCAGTGGCAACCTACCTTAATCTAGATGGCTTGCGAAAACTAGAATAAGGAGGAACACAGTATGCGGAACTACTTGAAGTATGCAGTAGTTCTAACCCTGGTGGCAGCGGTGCTCGCCCTCGGTGGCATAAGCTGCTCAGAGGAGCCCAAGGGAGCCTACAAAATCGGGGCGGTATTCGCAACTACTGGCCCTTCCTCGAACCTCGGCGTCCCGGAACAACAGACAGTGGATATGATGGTAGAGCAAATCAATGCAGCAGGCGGTATCAATGGACATCCTCTTGAAGTTGTTAGCTACAACACGGAAAGCAACTCGGAGAAATGCGCCACGCTGGTGACCAGGCTCATCGAGCAGGACAATGTTCTGGCTATCATCGGTCCTACTAGTAGCGGAGAGAGCCTGGCTATCATTGATACAGTTACCACAGCAAAGGTTCCACTGGTCTCTGCTGCAGCCAGCATCAAGATTGTGACACCGATAGCGGACAGGTACTGGGTGTTCAAGACCCCGCAGACCGATAAAGAGGCAGTGACAGAAATATATAGATATATACAGAAGCAAGGTATCACAAAGGTAGCTATTATTACTGACACATCGGGATTCGGGGCTGGTGGTAAAGCCATTCTCGAGAGCGATGCCGCTGGCTACGGAATTACCATTGTAGATAACCAGACATTCTCCAGCGGGGATACCAGCATGCAGTCTCAGCTAACCCACATAAAGGGCACTGCTGCTCAGGCTGTTATCTGCTGGGCAACCGACAAGGAATCCGCAGTTGTTGCTCAGGACATGAAGACGCTGCAGATGACCATCCCCCTGTATTGCAGCCATGGCATAGCCAATATGAATTTCATCACGGCTGCCGGCGCAGCCGCCAATGGGGTTATCTTCCCGGCAGGCAAGCTCCTGATCATCGATGCAGTTCCTGCCAGCGACCCCCAGAAGGAAGTCTTGACGCAGTATAAGGCGGACTACGAAGCCAAGTACGGTGCCGGCACTATCAATACCTTCGGTGGTCATGCCTACGATGCCCTAAGCATGGTGGTTCTGGCTCTGGAGAAAATCGATGAAAAGCTCGACACCGCGGCAGCCAGACAGGCGGTAAGGGATGAGATAGAAAAGATTAAGAACTTCGCTGGCACTGGTGGTGTTTTCACCATGTCCCCGACGGACCACCTTGGAATGCAACCGGGCTCTCTGGGGATGATTAAGATTGTTGACGGGAAATGGACCCAACTCAAATAGCAAATAGCTTGTCCAACATGCTGTAAAAGGAAAGAGGGGGAAAGGTGTACCTTTCCCCCTTTATTCTCTAACAACAAAGCCTCGAGGTCTGATGCATGTCCGCAGACCAGTTCGTCCAGTATCTGGTATCAGGTGTTACGCAGGGCAGCATCTATGCTTTAGTAGCCCTGGGTTTCACTATGATTTATGCTGTAACCAGGGTCATCAACTTCGCCCAGGGCGAGTTCGTGATGCTGGGCGGTATGCTTTCTTTCACGCTCGCCTCCTCAGTGGGTCTTCCTCTGGCTCCTGCCTTAATCCTCTCGGTGCTTGTTGCTGCGGCTGTCGGGGTTCTGATGTACATGCTGGCAATCCGCACCGCTAGAGGTGCTTCGGTGGTGAGTCTCATCATTATCACTATCGGAGCAGCTATCTTCATCCGTGGTATTGCCGGCGAGCTCTGGGGGGTTGACCCTGTACGTCCCCCAGTCTTCTCAGGGCATGAATCCATATCTTTCCTGGGGGCATACATACACCCTCAGGCCTTGTGGATAATCGGCACCACCCTGGTGGTGACAGTTGCCCTTCATCTCTTCCTCACCTATACCATGGTAGGCAAAGCCTTGAAGGCATGTGCTATAAACCCCGTGGCTTCGAGCCTGGTGGGTATTAATCCCAAAACAATGGGACTGATTGCTTTTGCCCTGGCAGCTGCACTGGGTGGTATAGGGGGGGTAGTCATGGCTCCTCTAACTCTCACATCTTACAACGTAGGGGTTATGCTGGGACTCAAGGGTTTTGTGGCGGCATCCATTGGTGGTTTCAAGAGCCAGCTTGCGGCGGTTTTCGGGGGGTTGCTGCTGGGAATCGTGGAGTCGCTGGCTGTGGGGTTGGATTGGGGTCCTTTCACCTCAGCCTATAAGGATGCCATCGCTCTGGTAGTTTTGCTATTGATACTACTGCTTCGGGCAGGGAAGCTGGCAGAGGAGGAAAGGACTAGCTGATGTTGGCAAAGTTGAAAAGCAAATGGTACTACTCTGCCTTTGCAGTGCTGCTCCTGCTTTTGGTGTTGCTGCCCTTCAACTGGTTCCTGGGTCACTATACCAGCCTCATGATTTTCATTGGAATCAGCACCATGGTCACAGTGGGCCTATGCCTGCTCATGGGTTATACCGGTCAGGTATCTCTGGGTCAGGCAGCCTTCTATGGCATGGGCGCTTATATCTCAGCTATTCTGAGCAAAAGCCATGGCTTCAACCCCTGGCTGGCGATGCTCATCGCAGCAGCAGCAACCGGCGCCTTCGCCTATATCATTGGTTATCTTATCTTCAGGCTCAGGGGCAACTATCTGGCTATGGCTACTCTGGGCTTGGGTCTGATTTTATACATACTGTTCCGACAACTAGGTCAGTTCACTGGTGGTCCCGATGGTATGGCGGGCATTCCTTATCTCTCTATTGGCGGGTTGATCTTCGACACCCCCTTCAAACGATATTTCCTGGTCTGGTTCTTCTGCCTGGCAGTTTTGTTTATCTCGCAGAATATAGTCAGGTCGCGCACCGGTAGAGCGCTCAGAGCTGTCCATGGTAGCGAGGCCGCTGCTGAGTCGATAGGCATCAATGTAGCCCAGTTCAAGGTGAAGATTCTGGTCTTGAGCGCTGTCTATGCATCTTTGGCTGGGAGTCTATTTGTCCACCATCTCCGTTTCGTTAGCCCCCAACCCTTTGATTTTCTTGCTTCAGTGGTGTTAGTAACGATGGCGGTGGTGGGGGGGCTTGCCAGTATTTGGGGCGCTATCTTCGGGGCTGCTACCGTGCGCATACTGAGTGATGAATTATTGCTTGGCTTTGGTGAATGGGACATAGCTATATACGGACTTATACTGATGGTGGTAATGATTTTTATGCCCGAAGGGCTATTCGTTAAAATCAAAGAAATCTTTGAGAGATGGCGGCTCAGGTATAGACGGAAAGGTGCTGAAACGTGAGTAAGTCTGTAGTACTGGAGACCAGAGGGCTGAGCAAGGTCTTCGGCGGGCTGGTGGCTGTGGATAGGGTAGACCTCGCTATAGAGACGGGGAAAATTACCGCCATCATCGGTCCCAATGGTGCTGGCAAGACCACGTTGTTCAATCTCATCACTGGCGTTTATCCAGTGAGCCAGGGCGAGATGTTGTTCAAAGGGAAGCTTCTGAACAAGGTCCCTCCTCACAAGAGGGCGAAGCTGGGCATCGTGCGTACTTTCCAGCATGTGCACCTTTTCGGGAACATGACCGTTCTGGAGAACATGATGACGGGACAGCACCCCCGCAGCAGCTATGGTTTCTTTGAGGCTGCTCTGCGTTTGCCCAAGGTTCACCGAGAAGAAGAGAATATCACGCTTAAGGCGATGAAATACCTCAATCTCGTCGGCTTGGGCACGCACGTCCAGCAGAATGCCTTGAGCCTGCCTCTGGGTCAGCAGAAACTACTAGCCATAGCCCGTGCTCTGGCTACAGAGCCTCAGCTTATTTTGCTCGATGAGCCCGGAGCCGGGCTGAACATCCTGGAGAAGCGTGAGCTGAGCGACCTTGTCCGCCGCATTCGCGAGATGGGGGTTACCGTTGTATTGGTGGAGCACGATATGCCGCTGGTCATGGGGCTTGCTGAATGGGTGATTGTGCTGGATAGCGGACAAAAAATAGCCGAGGGCACCGCTGCTCAGGTTCAGAAGGACCCCAAGGTCATCGCTGCCTACCTGGGAGAGGAAGAGGTATAGAATGCTGAAGGTTGAGAAGGCTTCTGTAGTTTACGGACGAGCTATAGCTCTCAGAGAAGCCTCTTTGGTGGTGAACGATGGTGAGATTGTAACTCTCATCGGTGCCAATGGTGCTGGCAAGACCACTCTGCTTAATGCCATAACGGGGGTGGTGCCCTTGAAGAGTGGAAGCGTCTGGCTGGATGACCGTCAGCTCACCGGGCTTCCCGCTCACAGAACAGTCAGGCTCGGCTTGGGCTATGTCCCCGAAGGGCGTCAAATCTTCGGAGCCATGTCTGTTAAGGACAACCTGACCCTGGGCGCCTACTCTCATGGTACGAAGAACTTGCTTAGCAACATAGGTTACAGCGGTTGGTTCATGCGCAGCAAATCGGTTCATTCTAATATGGAGATGGTATTGAGGCTATTCCCCATACTCAAGGAGCGACAGAAACAGCAAGCTGGCAGCCTCAGCGGCGGGGAACAGCAGATGTTGGCTATCGGCAGGGCGCTGATGTCCTCTCCCAGGATGCTGCTGCTTGATGAGCCTTCCCTCGGGTTGGCACCGAATTTGGTGAAAGAAATCCTGAGACTACTGGTCAGGCTCAGGGAGGAGGGTTTGACCATTCTCCTTGTGGAGCAGGATGCCAACGCTGCTCTGAAGATTTCAGCCCGGGGCTATGTCATGGAGAGGGGGCGCATCACCATAGAAGGTACAGCCAGGGAGCTTTTGGGCGATGACAGGGTGAGGCAAGCCTACTTGGGCAAGACAGTAGCCTAGCTGCCCCTGGCGTGATAAAATGGCGGGTGGAGACACAGAAAATGAAACAATTGTTATCTGGTAACGAAGCAATGGCGCTGGGCGCATACCATGCAGGCATCGCTGTAGCAGCCGCCTATCCTGGCACGCCCAGCACGGAGATTCTGGAAAATCTTGCTCGTCTGAAAGGCATATATGTAGAGTGGTCAACCAATGAAAAAGTAGCTTTGGAAGTTGCATTGGGGGCAGCCTACGGCGGTGTCAGGGCTCTGGCTTCTATGAAGCATGTGGGGCTGAATGTCGCTGCTGACCCCTTTTTCGCAGCCTCCACCACAGGCATCATCGGCGGGCTGGTCGTGATATCCTGCGATGACCCCGGAGAGCATAGCTCGCAGGGGGAGCAGGACAATCGCCACCTTGCCAAGTTCGCCAAAGTGCCTATGGTCGAGCCTACCGATAGCCAGGAAGCTTATGACCTCATGGCCTGGGCGTTCCAAATCAGCGAGGAGTTCGATACCCCGGTGCTTTTTCGTGCTACCACCCGCATCTCTCACTGCAAGACGGTGGTAAACGTAAGCAGGGAGCGGAAAGCCGATTTGAAACCCGCCAGTTTCATACGCTCCCCCGCTAAATTTGTGATGGTTCCTTCCAATGCCCGACCCAGGCGCAACGTCATGGAGGAGCGCATTGTCAAGTTGCGCTCTTACGTGGAGAGCTTCCCCATGAATGAGATGATACTGCAAGACCGCAAGCTCGGCGTGGTATCTAGCGGCGTGGCATATCAATACGCCAGAGAGGTCTTCAAAAACGCCTCATTCCTCAAGCTGGTAACTACCTATCCTATTCCGGCAAACTTGGTGCGTCGGTTCGCCAAGGAAGTGGAGAGGGTGATTGTGGTTGAGGAGCTCGACCCCTATCTTGAGGACGAGCTGCGCTGTCAGGGCATCCCTGTTACAGGCAAGGATTTTATCCCCATCATAGGCGAGCTTAATGCCGAGATTGTGGAGCAGGGGGCTATCAAGGCGGGCATACTGCCTGCTCCCAAACATGCTCCAAAGCCCGCTGCACCGGCGCCACAACTGCCTGCGCGACGTCCTCAACTCTGCGCAGGCTGTCCTCATGTGGGCACCGAGTATATTTTGAGGAAACTGTGTTTTAAAGATTCTAAAGTGCCCGGACCGATCAAGAATGACGAGATTATCGTTACCAGCGATATCGGCTGCTATACACTGGGTGTGTATCCTCCCCTGGCTGCTCTGGACACCTGCGCCTGCATGGGAGCAAGCATAACCCAGGCGATAGGGCTGGAGAAGGCAAATGTGCCCAACAAAGTGGTGGCTGTACTGGGCGATTCCACCTTCATGCATTCGGGTATGCCCGGGCTGGTAGATGCTGTTTATAATCAGGCGAATATCACCGTCGTCATCCTGGATAACGGCACCACGGCGATGACCGGTCACCAGGGACATCCCGGCACAGGTATCTCAGCGAGGGGAGACAAGGTCACGGTGGTGAAGCTGGAGGAGGTAGTGAAAGGGCTGGGCGTCAGGGACGTACACGTGGTGAGCGCCTTCGACCTCAAGGCTATCGAGACCGCCCTTAAGCATTGTTTGGGGACTAAAGAGCCTTCGGTCATAATATCGCGCGCCCCTTGTCCTCTCAGTATCAGGGCAACACCGACGCCGTACAAGGTGGATGCTGATGGGTGCTCCAGTTGTTACATCTGCCTTAACTTGGGTTGCCCGGCCATAACTCTCTCTGATGACAAAGCTGTGATAGATTCCAGCACATGCCAGGGCTGCAGTATCTGCGCGCAGATTTGCCCTCAAGAGGCTATCTCTAAGGCGTCTTAGCATTAGGGAGTGCAGAGGGGCGAAGCCCTCCTTCCTAGGAAGGACTGGGGGATACAAGGGGGTTGAAAAGAAGCGGAGACTGATGATGAAAGATGTCAACGTTCTCATGGTGGGTGTAGGTGGTCAGGGGGTAATCCTGGCTAGCGATGCCATGTCCGAGATAGGCATGAACATTGGATATGACGTGAAGAAGACCGATTCCCTGGGCATGGCTCAGCGCGGTGGAAGCGTGGTGAGCCACGTGCGCTGGGGCAAACACGTCTTCTCACCGATGGTAAAAAGAGGCGAAACCGATTTTCTGGTCGGCTTCGAGCAGTTGGAGGCGGGGCGCTGGGCACCGCATTTGAAGCAGGGTGG
>CAYHAX010000004.1:0-9684 GCA_964354695.1 uncultured Dehalococcoidia bacterium | reverse complement strand
GGGGTAATCAGCCTTTTCAGTTGGGGCAGCAGCGCCGAGGTGAAGCAGGTCTCATCCTCTCCCAGAACGATGGGAATGAAGTTATGAGTGACGAGTGTGATATCCTTAATGCCCTTCCTTTTTACTGCATCGACGAGGTTTTGCGCGCAAGCTGGTATGCCCCACGACTCTATGGCGATGGTTGCGCCATCGGGTATGTCAGCGACCGCAGCATCGAAGCTGTTGAATATCTTGTTCTTCATATCAACCCCCTATATCCCCCAGTCTTGGGGGATTTTAAGATTTGGGGGACACCCCCAAGTCCCCCGGTAGAGGGGCAAAGCCCCTCTGCACTCCCCAGGCGAAAAAATTCTAATTTCTCGACAATTTTTCGTTTTGAAATTTGAATTGCTCTAGCTTAAGCCGGGATATGCTCCGGCGGCCTAACCAGATGCATTTTCAAGGCATCGGTTGGGCAGACCAGGGTACACACCCCGCAGCCCCAGCACTTATCGGGGTCGACCACGGCCTTAAACTTCCCGGAGCCTTCCACCTTCTTCATCTCGATGGCGTTGAACTGGCAGCGCTCCACGCAATCCTCACAGCCGTTGCAGAGGTCGGCATCAACTCGAGCTTCGTAGCGACTCTTGGCGAATACCTCGTCGTTCGGCACATGGCGTATATCGGCAGCATGCCAGATTGTGCAGCAGCACCTGCAACAGCTACACAGCGCATAGGGCTGGGCTGCCTCAATCTTGGAGTGGTTCATCCACTGGTGCACCAGCCCAGATTCTTCGTTCTTATCGATGATGGCTAATGCTTCGTCCACCGATATCTTGCGCCCGTGTCCTCTGCTCAGCGAGTACTCGGCTGACTTGGCGAACTGAAGGCAATTGATATCGGTGGCCGATTTTTTGCAGGGCTTGCCCACCATCCCCTTATGCCTGCGACACGAACAGGAGACAACCGTGATCAGAGGCTGCACCCTCACAATCTCCCTGGGGTCTTCATGAGGCAATATCTGGGGGCTATCCAGTATGGCTTTGTACGCCGGGACAATCCTGAGGCCATTAATTCCCATCGCCTTGAGGTTATGCCACCTTGCGGCGGTCATATCGGCATAGTCAGTCTCCTTCCAATCGTCCCACAGTTGGAAGAGCGTTTTGGTCTCAGCCTCGGTATACAGGTCCAGCCCCATCAAGGACTCGCTCACCTCCCACATGCGTTCTGCGTATTTGCAGAACATGTAGTCATTAGGTACTTTGTAGTCCTTGAGCACAATCACGCCTTTTCGATAAAGTTCCTCTAGGTTCTTCCTCGCCACAGCGAGTTTCAGTCCGGTTTTCTGCGCAATTTCCTCGGGAGACCCGGGCAACGTCGTTACCATCTCCGCCTGCTCCGGCGTCATCAGAAATCGGAGCACGCGAAGGTATGCCTGAGAGCTCCCGAAGCCGTGCCTCTCCGCCAGGAAACTATAAGCATCCTTATATTCTGCCATCTCCACCCCCATCTAATACTCATTGCTATACCAGCCCTTTTCTCTGGTAAAAGACACTGTACCCACCGACAGTCAAGTCCAGGTCGCTCTCGGTTAACTCGATTCCAAAGCTGCTCCTGGAACCTTCTTTGACTTTGCGTTTTATCTCGGCGATGCTGTCGCCTCCCCTCAAAGCCCTGAGAATGAGGTCGCCGATGAGACGCGTGTTATTCTCCACTGATGAGATAAGCTTCTCTGGCTCCCGACTCACGCTACCATGCGCATAAAAGAGGAGCCGAGGCTGAAGCTTTCTCAACTTTTCCATGGTCTGCAGGTACATCTCCTGGTCGAAGCTGGGCGGGGCAACCGCGGGCACCGCCAGATGTTCGTTCCCCTCCCCCTGCAACCCCAGCGCCTCACCGCAAAAGAGCCCTTTCAACTTGCGATCCAGGATAACAATATGGTGCGGCGCATGACCCGGCGCATAGATAATCTGAAGCTCTCTGCTGCTGACCTTTATAATCTCGCCGTCCTCAGGGACCTTTAGCTGAGGCTCCGGCACAGGGAGAATTGGTCCAAATCCAGCCTCGAAGTTGGGCCCAAAAACGGTTCTGGTGCTCTCGATAAGGCGCGCAGGGTCGATGACGTGTTTCAGCCCGGCAGGGTGAACTAGCACCTTCGCTTTGGGGAAAAGCTGAGCCAGCTTCCCTATCGCCCCAGCATGGTCTATGTGTATGTGGGTGGGGATGATATAGCTTAGACCTGTCATGCCCAGTGATTTCATCGCCTCGCTGATTTGGGGTACAAAGGAGGCAGGGCCGGGGTCTATCAGGACCCCCTGCGGTTCCTTGATAAAGTGCACCGCAAACATGGTACCCATGATCGGTAGACGGCTTTCGAACCGATAGATATTATCGGCAACTTCCCTGACGTTAACCATGTCACTCTCCAAACTGCTAAGCCTTCTCAATGTGCACCAGCGCTGTGTTGGTACAGCAGGCGCCCCCAGGGGAGTACGCATCCTTAGTCAATATATTGGCACATCCACCACGGTCTATTCCCTTATCATCGGGGTCATACCAGGCGCCCTGTGGCACATCTACCACACCTGGCATGATTCGCTGGCTGACCCTGGCAGGGATTATCATCTGGCCCCGGTCATTGAAAACCCTGACCAGGTCGCCATCCTTGATGCCTCTGGCCCTGGCATCGGCGGAATTGAGCAGTACCGTCTGAGGCAGCAGCTCATTTATCCAGGGCACGTTGTAGAACTGGGAGTGCGCACGCCCCTTGAAATGCGTGGTGACGAGCTGGAGGGGATATTTCCGGAATAGAGGGTCGTTGCGGTCTTCCCATGACCCGAGATACTTAGGGATGGGGGGTATCTCAGGGTTGTTCATCTCAGCGATCAACTGGGAATAGATTTCAATCTTGCCCGACGGCGTGGGGAAGGGGTTATTATCGGGGTCTTCGATCTCGTCGCAAAAAGCGACATGGGGCTCCGCAGGGTGCATTTTGTGAAGTCCCTTCTTCTTGAAAGTATCATAGTCCTTGATGTCAGGGCAACCTTTTACCATATCCCTGAGCGTCTCGTCCTCTGTTTTGTCGAAAAAGTGCGGTATGTCCAGCCTCTTCGCCAGCTCCTTGCATATATCCCATGACGACTTCGACTCGCCCAGCGGCTCGATTACCTTGTTCTGGTAGCCATAGAACCAGGTGGCAGACCACTGAGCCATGTCGTTCCGTTCCAGGAAGGTGCTGCAGGGCAGCAGTATATCGGCGAATTTGGCGCCGGGCGTCATGAACTGCTCGTGCACAACGATGAATTCCAGGGACTTCGATTTCATAGCCTGAACATGCTTGTTGACATTTAGGTACTGATTAGGATAGCTGGTGCTGGCTACGTAGAGAAGCTTATAGTCAGCGGGGTATCCATCGGCCTTCCCCTTGAGGATGGCGTCTGCCATTTGAGCGACATGGATGCTGCCTGCTCCCCAGGGCCAGATGCGGCGCAGAGGAAGCATGTCCTTTGGAGGAGAAGCATTTGCCTCCAGGGGATTGACGACAATATCGGGGATACCCATATTCATAAAGGGGAAGGGCACAAGCCCTGCCGGCCAGGACCTTTGCGCAGCGCTGCCGCCGTGGATGCCGATGTTGCCCGTCATTGCGGACAGGGTTATGGCTGCTCGATGGTACTGCTCGCCCCTCGCTGAGCGACCGGGGCCTATTCCGGAGATCAATGCCGCAGGTTTGGTGGTGGCATACTCTTTGGCCAGGTCCTCTATCTCGGTTGCCGGGACGCCGGTGATAGGATCGGCCCAGGCCGGCGTCTTGGGCAAGCCGTCCTCCACGCCCATGACATAGTCTCTAAATTTATCGAAGCCGTAGGTATATTTATCGAGGAACGCCTGGTTCTGAAGCCCATCTCGTAATATGACATAGGCCATGGCAATCATCATGGCGGGGTCAGTGCCCGGCCTGATGGGTATCCACTGGTGCGCCACGGTTGCGGTGGTATCGGTGAACCTGGGGTCAATCGAGATAATCTTGCAGCCGGCCTCCCTGGCCTGAGTCAGGTACCAGGTGGTGTTGGAGTCCTGTATCGTGGTCGCCGGGTCCCAGCCCCACATAATTATCAGGCGGGAATTCAGGAAATCCTCGCGGGAACTCTGAGAAGACATCGTTCCGTAGGTAGTAAGCTCAGCGAAAGTCCCGCCTTCATACGAGAAATATGCCCAGGGTGAAGAATAGCCGCCAGCCATGGCTAACAGTTTTTCCACCACCATGGCCCCTGTATGAATGAAATTCATATCGCCGACGGAGGTCTTAAGCAGTATGGCCTGCGGCCCGTAGGTATCACGCACCCTTTTTATCTCGCCTGCTACGGTATCCAGAGCCTCATCCCATGAGATTCGCTGGAACTTGCCATCACCACGCTCGCCGACCCTCTTCATAGGGTAGAGCAGGCGGTCGGGATGATAGACCCGCTGACGATACGCCCGCCCTTTGAGACAGGCTCTGGCCTGTGGCTGCTCGCCGTCATCGGTCTCGATTCTGGTGACGACGCCGTCCTTTACATACACTTTGAGACCGCAAAACCCACCGCAGTGGCTGGCGCAGGTGGTCATAATTACCTGTTCGTTTGTACGCTTTGAACTCATTTATTCACCCTCGCATAAGCGGCAGCGATGCCAAGCGCCTTGACGGCGGTTTCGAGGTTGAAGTAGGTCGGCAATCCCCGCGTTTCCAACTGGCGAGACATCTCATCCATCGCAGACAGTTTCATCCCATAAATCCAGATAGCCATCGGCTTGGTGATGCGCCCCTTCAAGTGGTCGAACATCTCCACGATAGGAGCTACGATGTCATCAAAGCCGGCATAGACAGAGATGGCGGCACAATCCACATTGGCGTCATTAAGCGCCAGGGCTATTACCTCTTCCTCAACAGCGAAAGGGTTGTCAGATACGGATAATATCGGGCCCAGGTCGACGGGATTGCTGGACAGCCTGGGGTATATTTTCTTCAGCTTGTCCGCTGTGGCAGGTGAGAAGCGGGCGATGGCCAAGCCAGCGCTCACCACTACGTCAACCCCCACCACGGCCACTCCCCCGGTGAGGGTGAGGATAGCTATGCGATTTCCTTCAGGCAATGGCTGGTACGCGAATATCCTGGGCATATCCCAATACTCCGGCCAAGTATCGAGCCGAATTGCTCCGACCTGTTTGATAGCACTGTCATAAACCTGCTCGTTCCCCGCCAGCGATGCCGTGTGGGAAGCTATGGATCTGGCTGCTTCTTCGCTCCGTCCCGGTCTGAGAATCAGCAGCGGCTTGCGTGCCACCACCCTCCGGGCGGCGTCCATAAACCTGCGGCCATCTTTAGCATTCTCCAAATGCATAGCAACAACTTTCGTTTCGGGGTCGTCTGCCAGGTAGTTCAGGAGGTCGGCTTCATCTACATCGCATTTATTGCCGATATCGCACATCTTGCTGACAGGGATAGCACGGTCTTCCAGAGGTTGCGCTGCGGTGCTCACGTACCCGCTCTGGCTGCAATAGGCTATGCCGCCATTACGAATCTTCTTTTGAACAATGAGATAGGGGTTGGTTATGAACCCGTTTGCAGCATTGAAAAGGCCAACTGTGTTCGGCCCGATGATGCGGATGCCGGTGCGGTGGACTATATCCACCAGTTGCTGCTGGTATTCCACCCCCTTACCACCAGCTTCGGCGAAATTCTCGGAGACTATGGTGACTGCTTTTACGCCTTTCTGTGCGCATTGCTCGACTATACCGGGCACCGTGGGCGGGGGCGTGATGACGATGGCAGCTTCGATGGGGTCGGTTACATCCTTCACGGTAGAATAGGCTCTGAATCCCAGGACGTCGCCATTTTGATAAGGGCTGACAGGATAAATCTTCCCGGAGTAGCCGAATTGGAGCATGTTCCTGATGACACCGTAGCCCAGCCCCAACCCCTCTCTCAGTGAACCAAACACGGCTACAGAGGCAGGCTCGAAAAAAGCCCTCAGGTCGCTTCTATCTCTTTGGGACGGCATCAGCTAACCACTTTCCTATTTTCTCTGAGGAGAAATCTCTGAAAAGATCTCATTCAACCCCCCCAAGATTGGGGGATTTTTAAAAGATTGGGGGACACCCCCAAGACCCCTGGCAAAGGGGCTCTGCCCCTCTGCACTCCCCAGTCGAAATCTATATACAGTATTTCACAGAAGGTTCTTAACCATGTCCGCGACATACCGAGCTATAGCGGGCGAGGAGGTCAAGCCTGGAGACTCGATACCGATGAGATTGATAAATCCGGGCAAGCCCTTGTCGCTTTCCTCCCTGATGACGAAATCTCTCACGTCTTCCCCGGGACCCTGCAGCTTCGGTCTGATACCAGCCGTCTCGGGCTCCAAATCGTCGTATTCTATGAAGGGCAGCATCTTCTTCGCTGACTTGTAGAATTCCTGCTTGTGCCTGCTATCTACGCTGTAGTCTATGCTGTCAACGTACTCCACGCTGGGCCCCAGCCGCATCCTGTCCTCGAGGTCGAGGGTAACGTGGATACCCAGTCCGGTGACGTTGCTCTCAGGCACAGGGTATATCAATCGCTTGACCTGCTTGCTTTTGCCACCGCCCACGCTGAAGTACTCGCCCTTGCAATAGTGCAGCCTGTACTTTGCCCTAGCTATGTCTATCCCAGCAAGCTCGGCTATTTTGTCACAGTAGAGCCCGGCGCAGTTTATAAGGATGCGCGTAATGAATGAGAACCTACCTGAGTCGCCCTCTTGCACAGTCACCTTGTAGCCGTCTGCCACCTTCTCTATACCCACCACCTTGGTACAATAGGCTATCTGAGCGCCATCATCTTTAGCTACAGCAGCGAAATACCCCATCAAGGAGTATGAATCAATAATACCCGTAGAAGGCGACCGAAGGGCAGCCACCCCCTCCACATTCGGCTCCAGATTCTTCAACTCGCGCTTCGAGATTATCTCCAGCCCCTTTGCGCCATTCCTCTTGCCTTTCTCGCGGAGCTGCTGCAACTGCACAGCCTCCTCATCGCTGGTAGCCACGATAAGCTTGCCCAGATTTTTATGACCTATGCCGTGTTTACGGCAAAGCTCATAGAGGAGATGGTTTCCCTCCACACAAAGCTTAGCTTTTAAGGAGTCGTGCGGGTAATAAATGCCGGAGTGGATGACGCCGCTGTGGCGGCTGCTTATCTCCTGCCCAAAACGCTCGTTTTTCTCCAGCACATAGACCACCCTATCGGGGCTTGCCACATGCGCAGCTATGGCCAGACCCACCACGCCAGCGCCTATGATTACGATATCGGATTTATGCGGAGAGCTTGAGATTCCCCCCCCTTGTCCCTGTAATCCCTCTCCTCGACGGGAGAGGCTAGAGCCTGCCCTGAGCTTGTCGTAGGGTGAGGGTGAACTTACCTCAGGATTTCGGATTTAGAGTTTAGGATTTGAGATAAGTATAGCACAGAGGTTATGAGGGATACAGGTGCAGTTGCTTAGAGAGATAGCTTGAGGGTGAGAAGTCGGTGTCCTAGGCAGTTACGCCCAGCTTCTTCAGGAAAGCGCCCACTACCACAGGGTCCCACTGCTTTCCCGCGCCCTTCTTGAGGACTCTAGCCGCCTCCTCAGGGGTGAGGGAGGAGCGGTGGGGACGTGGACAGGTCAGGGCATCGTAGGCATCGGCTACAGACAGTATGCGGGCGCCCAGAGGGATTTTGTCGCCCTTGAGCTTGCGGGGGTAGCCGCCGCTGCCATCGTACCACTCGTGATGGCTCTCGACCAGAGGGAGGATGTCCCTGAAATAGTCAATGTGCTGGACTGTCTCCACAGAAGCGGTGGGGTGCTTGTTTATCTCTGCGTACTCTTCGGGGGTCAACTGGTCCTGTTTGGAGAGGATGCTGTCCGGGATGACTATCTTGCCGATGTCCTGGAGGACAGCAGCGAACTTTATCTGCCTTATCATCTCGGCAGAGCAGCCGAGCTGGATTGCTATCTCATTAGCCAGCAAGCCCACCCTTTCCGAATGACCATTGGCATAAGGCTCGCGCGCCTCGGCAATAGAAGCCAGCGTCTTCGCCATCTGTAAATACGACTCCTCCTCTCCCTGGGCAGGACTGGAGCCGTTTGACTGGAACATCCTTTTGGCGAATTTCTGTGCCTGGCGCACCTCATCCGGCTTGTCCAGGGCCATCCTCTGAAGTCCCAGCGCCTCGGCAGCTTCATAAAGATACTTCCGTATCTGACCCACCTGAAGCTCAACCTTTTGCTCCAACCTGAGTTGATAATCCCTGTTTTCCTTGAGCAGCCTTCTTCTCTCGATAGCCCTGTCTATCCTCAGAACAAGGTCATCCATGTTGAACGGCTTTGTGACATAATCGTAAGCACCCTCCCTCATGGCTTCGATGGCGGTGGGTATATCATCCAAATTGGCCATCATAAGCACGCTGGTATTGGGGTGTTTAGCAAATATCGCGGTCAATGCCTCCATGCCAGAGATGCAGGGCATGTCGATGTCCAGGAGAACCACATCGTACTCCTCGAGGGACATCTTGCACACAGCCCCGTCGACATCGCCCATAGCCACGCAAACGTAACCAGACGACTGCAATTTGCGGGAAAGGGCGATGCGATTGGACTCCTCGTCATCAACTATCAGTATTGTTCCTCCGGCTTGGTCCATCTCGCATCCTTCCGCCGTGATTTGATGAGATTACTGCGCTGTTTAGCTATCTTCGGGGACGATAGCTATCTCCACCACAAAAGTTGCGTCTTGAGCCAGCTTTTTCGCGTTATACACCTTACTCACATTATCTGTGACCACGCCGTGCCCCACGCCTATCTGCAGGAAATCAGCCACATCCTTGTCAGTCAACAACGCCTCATGATGTGTCTCTCTATGTGATATCTTTGTAGCATGGCTCATAGTTCACCGCCTCCTTCTCGAGAAGGGACAGCCAAGACTATTATCCAAGTCAACACTATCCCCACTTATGAAATTAACATGACAGTCACCCTGGATAAATAGGCATTTCGTACTTAATCGGCGTGCAAATGGTACTGTGCCAAGTGGACATTAGTTAACCAAACCAACAAGCCACGATTACCGAATGTCGTTCCTGCGCGGAAATCCAGAAGGTTGTAGGGGCAATTCATGAATTGCCCTCCTACATTCTCCTGTGTTAATATCTCCCTGCGGGAGGGCAGGCGATATGCAGTACGGTTATGAGATAAACGATTTAGCCAAAGAGGAATCATGGCGCATGTTCCGCATCATCGGCGAGCTGGTGGAAGGCTTCGATACCCTTTCGGGCATAGAGCCAGCCGTAACCATATACGGCTCGGCTCGGGTCAGCCCCGGCGACAAGCTTTATGCCAAAACCGAGGAAACCGCTCGCCGTCTGGGCAAAATGGGCTTCTCCATCATAACCGGCGGCGGGCCCGGCATTATGGAAGCAGCCAATAAAGGCGCTCTGGCCGCAGGGGCTAAATCCATCGGACTGAACATAGAGCTTCCCGAGGAGCAGTCATGTAACGCTTTCACCACCAAGTCCGCAACCTTCCACCACTTCTTTGTGCGCAAGGTGATGCTGGTGAAATACGCCCTCGCTTTTGTGATAATGCCGGGCGGGCTGGGGACACTGGACGAACTATCGGAAGTGCTGACACTGATGCAAACTCATAAAATAAAGCC
>CAYHAX010000003.1:0-2007 GCA_964354695.1 uncultured Dehalococcoidia bacterium | reverse complement strand
TATCTGGGGCGTCCGGCTGCGTCCCCAAGAGGGCGGTAGCCTCTGCACTGGACTCAGCAATAAGGGCAGTTCATCGAGGAGATCCCCTTCTATACCCCTCTGTAACCAAATTCCTGGTTGAGGACTATCTACAGCGTGTTGAAGAGGACCCCTATGACCAACTTACAGCTAGAGAAAGGGAAATATTGAAGCTGGTTGCCGAAGGGCGCACTAGCCGGGAGATTGCTGGCTTGCTCAGTGTTAGTGTGAAGACAGTCCTAGGACATAGAACGAACTTGATGGAAAAGTTGGGTATTCATAACCGTACCGAGCTCATCAAGTATGCCATCCGCAAGGGACTGATAACGGTGGATACATAGTCAAGCCGAGTGGAGGAATCCAGCGCTGTATTACCATAGCCTCGCCATAGACTGGCGAGGCCTTTTTATCGCCGCACACACAGAAAAACAGGTTCTATTCCCTGTAGAAACAGGGCACTATTCCCCCAAATCCAGGTCGGTATGCCATTGTTGCGTCCAGGTTTATCCTCTAATATTTATCTTAATCACTCTATCAGTTGTCCGTTATGAATATTACACAGTAGTCCATATCCAAGAGTAAACGGAGGTGCCAAAATGGAGTGGCAGAATATAGTAGCTTTAGTGATATCGTTGCCTTTCATCCTCCCGCCGATAGGGTTTGTCTGGTATCTAACAGTTGGCGGTCCGTACCAGTCAATCCTTGGTAGACGTGCTAGGCAACTAAGCTGCTCTGCTGACACTGACTGCCCACCTGGCTACATTTGTGCCGGTGGAGTCTGCGTCCCAGCCTCTGCGTCATAGCTGGCATTGTTAATTCATAAAATAGCTTCGTTACCTAACGGCCATGACGAGAATCGAGCAGAATTAAGCAGTTTGAAACCAGCTATAAGCGATTTCTATCGAGAGAGAGGCACCAAAATGAAGGGAGCACTATACACCAGGGCTGTCATCGAGGGGCAGGCTGCAAATTCAAACAATCAAATAGATAGTGTCAAGGAATACAGGCGAGCCTCAGAATTTGATGAAATGCTGCCCGAAGCCCAAGCAGCCTCTGAGCTTCAGGCTTGGCTTGCCCATAAAGAGCTGGGGAACCCGGAAGAAAGCCCTGTGCCGTGGGAACATGGGACTAGCAGAGGCCAAATCGGGACCGGGCAAGTCTTATATGGCCACTTTTTCATCCAAAGCAGGTAGCGGCTGCCGTCACACCCTACGAGTTCGGCGTGTTAAACGGTGACGGTTAACGACTTTGTTGTGGCAACGCCGAGGCTACAATCTCGGCAAGATCCAACACTTGCACCTTATCACTAGCCCCCTTGCTCTTCAGCCCATCTTCAAACATGGTCATGCAGTAAGGACAACACACGCAAATTGTCTTAGGGTCTTTCTCTAGAGCTTCTTCTACACGCGCAACATTGATAAGCTTCCCAATGCTTTCCTCCATCCACATCCGCCCACCGCCGGCACCACAGCAGAACGATTTATCATGATGACGTCCCATCTCGATTGGACTCTGGCTGGTAATTGCAGCAATGACCTTGCGGGGGGCCTCATAAATCATATTAAGCCGTCCCAGATAACAAGAGTCATGAAAGACCACCTTACCTAGTTCTTGTGTCATATTATATTTCAACTTGTCAGAAGTTATTAGATTGCCTATTAACTCTGTATGATGAATGACCTCGAGTTCCACACCATACTGGCGGTAGTCATTCTTCAAGGTACTATAACAATGAGGGCATTGAGTTATGATTTTTTTGATACCCTTTTTTTCAATAAACCTTACATTGTCCTCAACCATCCGGTCGAAAACAAACTCATTACCCAAGCGACGCAAGCTATCGCCACAGCACATCTGTTCCTTACCCAAGACACCCCAAGAGACACCACCTGCGTTTAGAATCCTGGCTACAGCGAGAATCGTACCTCTGCTCCTCGCATCGAAAGCGCCATCACAGCCCACATAGAACAGATATTCGGTTTTACCAGC
>CAYHAX010000002.1:0-5763 GCA_964354695.1 uncultured Dehalococcoidia bacterium | reverse complement strand
AGGGACGGTAAATACGTAGAGAAGGCGAAGGAACTACTGCTATCTTATATTCCTATCAGGATGCCCACCTTTTGCACCGGCTGCCCGCACCGGGCATCCCTGTGGGCGATAAAGTCTGCCCTCAAGCTGGACGGACGAGATGGGTTTGTCACCGGTGACATAGGTTGCTACAGCATCGGGGCAGGTCCGGCGGGTTACTACCAACTGAAGACTATCCATTGTATGGGCGGCGGCATCGGGCTGGCCAACGGATTTGGCAAGCTCGACAGGTTTGGCTTCAACCAGCCTGTGATCGCTGTTTGCGGCGACTCCACCTTCTACCATGCCGCTATCCCGGCGCTCATCAATGCCCGGGTCAACAACAGCAATGTCCTCATGGTAGTGCTGGACAATGGCGGGACGGCCATGACCGGCTTTCAACCTCACCCCGGTTCCGGATGCGATGCGTTGGGCAGGCCAGCGCCTACCGTGGAAATCGAGAATATATGCAAGGGGATCGGGGTGGAGGTCAGGGTAAGGGACCCCTTCGAGATAAGCCAGGCCGTACAGGACATTTATGACATGCTTCAGGAGAGTGGTCCCAGGGTGATGGTCTTCCGTAGAAGGTGCTTCCGCATCGAGGCCAAGGAGAAGCTGCAGAAAAAGTACTACGTCGACCAGGCAAAATGTATCGGCGATGACTGTGGCTGCGCCCGATTCTGTAGCAGGGTGTTCAACTGCCCCGGCATAATCTGGGATCAGGAGGCCCAAAGGGCTAAGATAGATGAGGTTGTCTGCACTGGCTGTGGAGTTTGCGCCACGCTTTGTCCGAGAGGGGCGATCATCGTTCGGGGGGCTGCATCATGACTTTAGAGAAAAACCCGCTAAACCTTATCATAGCAGGCGTCGGTGGTCAGGGAAACATCCTCGCCTCACAGATAGTGGCTACAGCCGGCATAAAAGAGGGGTTATACGTGACGGTAGGGGAGACCTACGGCGCTTCCCAGAGGGGAGGTCCTGTGATGAGCCACGTGCGCTTCTCTGCACAGGCACAGTGCGGTCCCCTGATACCCGAGGGCGAGGCAGATATCATTGTGGGGCTGGAGCCTATAGAGGCGTTGCGCATCATCGGCGATTACGGCAATCCCAAGACCAGGGTCATCGTCAGCCCCAGACCCATTTACCCCATCTGGGTTCTCTCGGGGCAAGCCAAGTACCCGCCTGTGGAGGAGGTTATGCAAAAGCTGAGGGAGTTGGTGGGCGAAGTAAGGGTGGTAAAAGCCATCGAGGAGGGCGAGACAGCTCTGGCTGCCAACGTAGTCATGGTGGGGGCACTGGCTGGCTCAGGCATGGTTCCCATTGAAATGAAGCACTTCGAGGATTCGATAAAGGAGATAGTGTACCCCAAAGATTTAGATACGAACCTCCGGGCTTTCAGGAAGGGCGTGGGGTTGACCAGGGGCAAAGCCAGAACCCCGGCGAAGGCAAGGAAGCGCAGATGAGGTTCGAGGTCGCTGCATTCTATCGGAAGTTAAGGGGTTAAGGTATACGTCGCCTCTCTGAAAGTAGACGAGGGCATTGTCGCTTTCGCCATAAAGTGCATATTCAACGAGAATGCCCTGGCGCAATAAACTGTGTGACTGCCCCCCAAAAGTGTCGGGGCAGGTTGTTTTTAGATGAAAGAAACCGCTGTCTTCACTGCCTTGTACTTACCCTTGCGCAGGTTTACCTCAATCAGCTCGCGGTAGCTCTTCAGGGGGAACGTATGAGTAATCATGGGGGCAACAGACACCTTTTTCTGTTTCACTAAATCTATAGCTATTTGGAAAACGTGCTCTCTCTTGCCTCGTACATCTGTATAGCCGTAACAATAAGCGCCTTTTATAGTCTGGAGCTTCAGCCAGAGTGTTGTGAGGTCTGACATCACCTCCTTGCCGATGCCCACCAGGCTCAGCACTCCTCCCGTCCTCAGCACCCTCAAGTCAGCGTTGAGTGTCTCTGCGCTGGCTACGGTATCGAAGATTCTGGTGAATCCCCCCATTGCTATCTTGTCGCCCAGCATTGGTTTGTATGCCTTCGCTCCGGTGATGCGCTCTGATTGATGCAGGACATCACCGTCTGTAATCAGATGATTCGCCCCAGCCTGCGAGGCGAGTTCTGCATGGAATCGCGAAGGCTCCGCTACTGTAATGGAACAGTCTATGCCCAAGGCGCGTATTGACTGGACGAGCAGGTTGCCTATCACACCACCACCGATAATGAGCACCTGGTCATCCCTGTCAGGCGTGTTGTCGTACACAGCCTGAAGGGTTACCGCAAAAGGCTCTATCATTGCACCTTCTTTGGGTGACATGCCTTGAGGCAATTTGAAAACCTGACTTTTGTGCGCCACCATGTATGGGGCGAAGCCTCCACCGATGTCGCGGCATATCCCGATGATTAGACCGGGAGAGAGCTTGCCCTCCGCCATATTCTCGCAGTTGGCTATCCTGCCCTGTTGGCAGCTTCTACAAAGGGGCTCGATTCCTCTGGTAACGCAGCTCAATTGCGGGGCAACGGTAACCAAATCCCCCTTTTGGAATCCATTCACACTGGTTCCGACCTCTGCTACCTCTCCGCAGACCTCATGCCCGATAGTGCAGGGGAACGAGGTAAAAGGGGTTGCTGTGGGGGAATCCCGCAGGAAAATGAGGCTAACGTCGGTGCCGCACAGCCCGCATAGCAGCGTCCTGATTTTTACCCAGTCAGGGGAAGGCAAGGCAGGCTCGGGGACGTCAACAAGCCTTATTGTAGCTAGAGGTCCTTCGTAGTAAAACCTTCTAGCTATTTTGCCTATGACCTTCAATGCCGCATACTGGGGCACCGAAACCGAGAACTGCAGGGCTCTCATCGTGCTTTATTCCCAAACACAGACGCTGCCTGCCACGTCGCATCCTTCCAACCAGAGACCGTCTATGAGCGCTACATCCGGGGGTGCCAAATTGACTTCAGCATCAACAATCACATCTATTACTGCTGGCAACCCCGACTCCACCGCCCGCTTCAGAGCAGGTCGGATCTGGGCAGGTTTGGTAACTCTTTCACCGTGGCAGCCCAGGGCTTGGGCGAGCTGGTCATAGCGAACATCAGTGAATTCCACGCCGCTATAGCGTTCCTGGTAATTAAACTTCTGCACAGCTTTAATCATACCCCAGGCTCTGTCGTTGTTTATGACAACCACGATGGGTAGCTTTTCTCGAGCCGCCGTTTCCATCTCCATGGCGTTGAAGCCGAAGGAGCCATCGCCGGTGATGCAGTAGACAGGGACATCGGGACGAGCCAGTTTAGCCCCAATAGCGTAAGGCAGCCCTGATCCCAGATGCCCCGAATCAGCAGCAAGTAGTAAAGAACGAGGCTCATAGGTGCGGTGCTGGTAGAAGGACCACAACGCAGTATTCCCTCCATCTAGTGCACAGATGGCGTGGCGCGGGAAGAATTCACGTACCTCACGCATGAGTCGCTGAGGATGAATGGGCACCTTATTTGAGGTAGCGTCTTCTTTCCATCCTTCCAACCATGTTTTCTGCGCCTTCCGGGCTTCTTTAAGCTGACGTGTTTCCTTCCTGGGTTTGGTCTGCTTCTTCACTGCCTTCAGCAAGACGCGCAGGGTTGCCTTGGCGTCTCCCAGTAAGGCCATGTCTACAGGATGGTTCAGGCCGATGTTCTGTGGTTCGATGTCAATCTGGATAAAGCGCTGTTTGTCCCACTCACCCCAAGCTGGTGGGCGTCCCCAAAAGTCGTAGTCACAAAGACGACTTCCAACCAGGAGTACCACATCCGCTTTTGACTGAGCTACCCAGGATACACTGGGTGAGGTAAGCAGGCATAAAGGATGGTCCTCAGGAATGGCTCCACGACCAGCGACGCTCATGGTTACAGGAGATGAGAGATACTCCGCCAGTTCTTTGAGTTCTTCCCAGGCACCCGAACGTAGCACCCCTCCACCTGTGTGGATGAGCGGGAAATCTGCCTTCGCCAACATCTCGGCTGCCTTCTGGATTAGGCGCTCATCGGCCACAGGAGGTGTGGTCGCTCTGTAGCGCTCCGGGGGCAGCACCGGACATGCCTCGGTATCGAGCTTATCGCAAAGCACGTTTGAGGGCAGGTCGAGATATACAGGGGCTTGCCGGCCGGAAGTGGCTTCACGGAATGCCATTTGTGCCAGATGCGGCATCCGCCTCACATCATTCACTAAGGCTCGCCACTTGGTGATAGGAGCCATCAACGATATCTGGTCGAGACCCTGTGTTGAGCCGTGCTCAGGGTAACAGCGCCAGGTCTGATTCTGCGCCCCCAGCACAACCAGGGGAATTGAGTCTGCCCACGCAGCGTACACCCCGGGCACCAGGTCGGCAACACCCGGTCCCACTGTGCCCAGGCAAACGCCGGGCGTTCCAGTAACCCTTGCCCATGCATCAGCCATATGGGCTGCTGCCTGTTCATGGCGGGCTGTGATGAACCTCATCCCCTTCTTGCGACCCAAACGATACATGGCATCTATGATAGGGTTACACTGGTCGCCGGGAACGCCGAAGACATACTTCACACCTTCTTCGATGAGACAACGCACGAGGGCTTCTGCACCGCTGATTGTAGCCATTTTCCTAACCTCTCTTTCTCAGTTCTATCGGGAGACAGCTTCATTGGGATTGTAGGATAGCTGGCGCGCAAAAACTTTCTGTGGAGTCTTTCTCTAGGCAAGTAGTATAATAACACAGTATGTCCAGAGGTCAACCTGTTCAATTTCAAAATGCAAAATTGACTGCGGTGGGACATTCGACTCGGAGGAAATACCATGCCAAAAATAGTGCCTGTAGATGCCAGAGGATTCGACTTGTTCGGCGACTTTGTCGGTCTGACTCTCGTAAAGTGTGAAAACGGGCATAGTCAGTACGTCCTTGAGGTAAGCGATAAACACTTGAACCCCCTGCGAACTGCGCACGGCGGAGCCACCTACACCATGGCGGACTCCGGCATGGGCGCAGCGCTCTATGCTACTCTGGATGATGACGAGATGTGCTCAACTATTGAAACTAAGATAGTCTATTTCAGGGCTGTCAGGTCGGGCAAACTCGTCTGTGATACGAAGATTATCCATCGAAGCAAGAGGATAGCGGTCCTCGAATCTGAGATAACGCAGGGTAGTAGCCTTATAGCAAAGGCTATCGGCACCTGGTCGATTTTTAAGACGAGGGAAGCAGCGAATGCTACCAGCAGCAACTATTGAATGAAGTCATACTTTGCGCTATTCGTATACCTTCTCTTCCACCTCATTCGCACCCGGAGCGTCAGCTTCGACATCGCTTCAATCATGGCAATCTGACCTCCTAGAGAAATGCTCAACTACCAGTGCTCTTTGAGATGGGTAGGGCAAAATCGGCGTTCTCGCTAGCCAAACAGGTTTACCGTTTTCGATTTCCCGCTTTTATCTATGTGCTCTATGACTATGGGCAGCCCTTTGCCCCCTCCTGCGCTTGTCTTGGTGCGAGCGAGTTCGAGCAACTCCATAGGGTCGACGCAGGCTTCAGGTGGCAGGACGCCTTTTTCCTTTATCCTGCCCGTTCCCATCAACATCGCTCCCAGCGCTGCAGGAACGCCCGTGCCCTCGCCCATCCCCTGCCTCTTGGAGGACATGGAGAAGATGTAGGTGCTCTTCTTGCCGTCCTTGTACCCTTTCACCACTATCTTCAGGCAGCCCATCGGTCCCTTTATGCCCGCTTCCTTCAGCAGCTTCTTTCGCTTGGA
>CAYHAX010000001.1:0-4820 GCA_964354695.1 uncultured Dehalococcoidia bacterium | reverse complement strand
GGGCGCGCTCACCTCCAGCCTGAGCTTCTCCGAGCAGGAGAAGGTGAGTTCTATCTTGCTCACTCACAGCCACTATGACCACATCAGGGATGTAGCTGCCGTAGCCCTGAATACCTCTTACGTGCGGAAGACCGTCAGGGTCTATGCTGCGTCCACCACGCTGGATGCGCTGTCGAATCACGTGTTCAACGACGTCATCTACCCCGATTTCACCAAAAGACCCACAGAGAGACCTGCGCTGAAGTTCCAGCCTCTGGAGCCATACAAGGCGGCGGAAGTTGAGGGCTACAGGGTGGTGGCGCTTCCGGTGAAGCACGCTGTCCCTGCGGTGGGCTATCAGATTACCTCTGCCGAGGGGAAGTGCTTCTTTTTCAGCGGGGATACCGGTCCCGGATTGTCCTCCTGCTGGCAATATGTAACGCCGCAGTTGCTCATCATAGACGTAACTATGTCCAACGGGCTGGAACAGCATGCCATACCTGCGGGGCACCTCACGCCGGCTCTGCTCAGCGAGGAGCTTGTGGAGTTCAAGAAGGTAAAGGGCTACCTGCCGCCGGTGGTGATTATCCACGTCAGCGCCATGTTCGAGCCGCAGATAAAGAGGGAAGCAGCGCAGTTGGCGCAGGACTTGGGCGCGAAAATTACAGTGGGGCACGAGGGTATGAGGTTGAGGTTATAGCCTTCAGCCGTCAGCAGGCAGTTGATGCGACATTTGTAGCTGGATTGACAGCGAACGTCTGTTTTACACATAGAAGGTTGGAGGTTCGAGACCTCCATCGCTCACCATTCAAATCCCAAAAAGTTGGGCACAAATTGGGCACGTTGGATCTTAAAAGCCCTTTAGCAGAGGCTCCTATTATGCCATTTAATTCGTTTCCTAAATGTGAGCAAAATCACCCCGAAACGATGTTGTTGACAGCCCGACACTTTATTAGTATAAATAAGTCCACGACGACTTCCCAATTTTAGTAATCCCTTCTGACTCCCCTTTTTGCTCCGCTCCCGCTGAGGGGGCAGACCATTGATGTAAATTTGTATACTGGCAGGAGGTGGGAATCATGGCTAAGATTGACCCATTTGCTTTTCTCGATGCCACAGCCCAGGCCGAACTGGTGCGGAAAAGGAAGGTCAAACCGATCGAGCTAGTGGACTCGGCCATAGAGCGGATCGAGCGCCTCAATCCTACCATCAATGCGGTAGTTACGCCAATGTATGAAGAGGCGCACACTCTTGCCAAAGGCCAACTTCCCGACGGGCTCTTTACCGGAGTGCCGTTCATGTTGAAGGATATATTTGCCTCATACGCAGGGGTACGTTTAACGGAGGGAGCAGCCTTTTTAAGCGATTTTGTATCTTCGTTCGACAGCGAGCTCGTAAAACGCTTGAAGCGCGCCGGACTCATTATCCTGGGAAAGACGAACTTGCCGGAGTTTGGATTGAGGGCAACCACCGAACCACGTCTATTCGGCCCCTGCCGTAATCCTTGGGATACGAGCAGAATAACAGGTGGCTCAAGCGGAGGTTCAGCAGCTGCGGTAGCCACAGGCATGGTTCCCATGGCACATGCCACCGATGCCGGTGGCTCGATACGCATACCTTCTTCCTGTTGCGGTGTATTCGGGTTGAAACCCACGCGTGGTCGCATCCCGATGGGCCCTGAATACGGTGACGTCATTGGTGGAATTGATGTTACGCACGCTATAACCCGTTCGGTTCGTGACAGTGCGGCCTTGATGGATGCCACCTCTGGACCGATGGTAGGAGACCCATACTGGGCACCACCACCTGTGAGGCCCTTTCTTGAGGAAGTCGGCGCTGACCCTGGACACCTGCGCATTGCATTCACTACTACCGCACCGAAAGGTACAGCCCCGGCGGGTGTCACTGTACATGCTGACTGTGTAAGCGCTGTTCGCGAGGCCGTCCGCTTGTGTACCGATCTTGGCCACGAGGTAGAGGAGGCAGCACCTACTGTATCTGATGAGAAGACAACCTTTGCTCTTGCTACCCTGATGGGGGCTTGTGCCGCATGGACTATTGACCGTTGGGCCTTTCTGCTTGGCAAGCAGCCTACTCCAGACCGGTTTGAACCAACCACCTGGCTTCTCTATGAGATGGGTCGTCAGTACAGCGCAGCGGCCTATCTGGCAGCCGCAGAATCTATTCAAAACATCGCACGTGAAGTTGGCAACTTCTTTCTTAGCTACGACGTTCTACTAACGCCAACAGTCAGCGAGCCACCCGTGCCACTCGGTACTTTCGACTACACGCCCGATAATCCATGGCAGGGGCAAATGCGGGAAGGGGAATTCGTGCCATTTACAACTATAAGCAACCTGACTGGCCAGCCCGCTATGTCCGTGCCGCTGTTCTGGAATGCCGACGGTTTGCCTGTAGGAACTCAATTCGTCGGCCGCTTCGGAGATGAGGCGACTCTGTTCCGACTTGCTGCGCAGCTAGAAGCAGCGCGTCCCTGGGCTGACCGCAGACCTCCAGTATCAGTTTGAGAAACTGACAAAGATAGGCGTGCTTAAGACAGATTGATGAGACGTTGCTATTTTGCCTCCGAGCGTGGGAGAAATGAAGGTAGGGGCGGTTTGCAAACCGCCCCTGCGCAATGTCGAACGTCAGGCCTTGTTGGGATGCTGACTGCTTGAATTAGAGTCCCATCTCCTGCGCCACCAGCTCCAGGTGGTAGTCGGGGTCGCCGAAGGCTATCTCCATAGACTTGGAACGGCGGTAGTAGAGCCGCATGTCGTGGTCTTGCGTGATGCCGATGCCACCGTGTATCTGGATACCTTCGACGCAGGCCTTGCGATATGCCTCGCTGGTCCAGGCCTTCGCCATCGAGATGTCCTTTTTGCAGGGAAGCTTCTGGTCTATTTTCCAGGCTGTCTGGTAGATGAAGTCTCTCGCAGCCGCTATGTCAACCTGCGTATTGGCGCACTTGTGCTGTATAGCCTGGAAGCTCCCGATGGGGCGGTCGAATTGCCTCCTCTCTTTGGCGTAGGCGACCGCCATTTCCAGAGCCTGCTGGGCACCGCCCAGCATCCAGGGGCACTGGGCAAACGCTGATAGCTGGATGATGTCCTCGACTATCTTCCAGCCCTGGTCAAGCTTGCCCAGGATGTCGGCTTTTTTAACTCGTACATTCTTGAAAACCACCTCGCATTTCTTGTCGCCGGTGAAGCTCTTGAGCAGCGTGCACTTCACGCCGGGGCTCCGGGCATTCACCAGGAAGAGGGTGATGCCGTCCTGCTTATCCCTGCCTGACTTTGTCCTTGCGGCGACAAGGAAACAGCCGGCGACATGGGCGTCGGTGACAAAGAGTTTGGTGCCGTTTATAACGAAGTTGCTGCCGTCGGCAACCGCTTTAACCTTGATGCCGGACGCATCATAGCTGGCGCTGGCTTCGGTAAGGGCTAGCGCCATTATCATATCGCCCCTGGCTATCGCGGGCAGGAACTCCTTCTTCTGCGCCTCTGTGCCGTATTTCAGAATGGCAGTTCCGCAGGAGACCACTGTGGAAAGGAAGGGACCCGGGACAATCGCCCTGCCCATCTGCTCGAGCAGGACGGTGAGGTCAGTAAAGCTGAGCTCGCTGCCCCCGTATTTTTCGGGGTAGACCAAGCCCATCCAACCCAGGTCTGCCATCTTCTTCCAGAGGTCGGGCGAATATCCCTTTTCATCCTTCTCCATTTCTCGAACCAGCTTCTTGGTGCACTCTTTGGTCAGGAACTCGTTGGCTGCGCTCTTCAGCATTTCCTGTTGTTCGCTCAGGGCGAAATCCATGATTGCCTCCTTAAAGGTTAGCCCACCCCTACCTGGAAACCGTAGGACTCGAGGTCGGCTTTAATCTTCGCTACTTCATCCCCTGAGTAGGGTTTGAGGTTTTCCAGTTTGTATTCCATCCCCAGTCTGTGGTACTTGACCTTACCCAGCGAGTGGTAGGGCAAAAGGTCAACCTTGCTAAGCCCGAGCTCTTTCATGAAATCAGCCAGAGCCTTTATGTTCTCTTGGGAATCGTTGTGCCCGGGAATCAAGGGCACTCTGATTATCATTGGCTTACCTGTGCCTGCAATCATCCTGGCGTTCTCCAGAATCAGGCGGTTATCCACGCCGGTGAACTCTTTGTGCTTCGCGGGGTCCATGTGCTTTATGTCGTAGAGCACCAGGTCGGTATGCTCCAGCAGCTTTTTCAGAATCTCGGTCTTCGCGAATCCGGTGGTGTCGATAGCGGTGTGGATGCCGCTTTCCTGGCTCTTCTTCAAGAGCTGCCACAGGAATTCAGGCTGATGGGCTGGCTCGCCTCCGGAGAAGGTGACGCCGCCGCCGGAGTTCTGGTAGAACAGCGAGTCCTTCTTCACCTCTTCTATAACTTCGTCAACGGTCATGAGTTTCCCGCTGATAACACGGGCTTTGGGCACGCATGCCTCCACGCAAGTGCCGCATGCTTTGCACAGCTTGCGGTCTATCTCTATGCCGCCCTGTGGATTCTTGGTGGTAGCCTTGTTGGGGCATGCCTCAACGCAGCGATAGCACCTCTGGCAGAGATTTTCGAAGTAGAAAAGCTGCGGCATCGAGCTGATGGATTCCGGATTGGCGCACCACAGGCATCTCAGCGGGCAGCCTTTGAGGAAAACGGTGGTCCTGATGCCGGGACCATCGCGGATGGCGAACCGCTCTATGTTGAAAACGCAGCCTGTTATCTCGTTTTTCTTGCTGCTCTCTGTCTTACTCAAGGATGAATCCTTCAGATTAACCATAGCAAATTATGCTTAGCGAACTGTAACTACCCTCTGGGGAGCCCCAGCGTGCGG